>NZ_JAVREN010000012.1:0-128232 GCF_031845405.1 Streptomyces boetiae | reverse complement strand
GGGGACTCCTAGATGCTATTCGTGCACCCCAACCCTGCGTCACGTCACAATGCGTCGTGATGTTTCCCTTACCTTGGTTATACGCCTCAAGGGGGGTGTTGTCAATTTGTATAGTGAAAAGCCGCCCCGAAAAGAGTTAGGCGGCCACCATTCCCGGCGCGTCACGCCGCAAGGTCGTTTGTCGTGCGGCGCGGGTTGGTCTGGAATTTTGACAGCAACGCTGACAGCTACGACGCCAAGCAACCAACGTCGTCGGCTGTCCTCTATGAACGCATCTACCTCTATAACGCGCTGTTGCACACCGTCAAATTCCGGCCGGTTTCGGATTTTCATCCTGGCAATCCGGGTTCGATTCCCGGTTTAGTGTTCCACAATTTATTGCGTACGGCGTACAATAAGATCATGAGTAACGCGAAACCCACCAAGGAAGGTAAAAACATCACCGATACCCTAAGATTATCAGGAACCTGGTTCAATCATGATTCAGGTACAGCCAGAACTATTGTTGGCCGAATTTCCATAGAAGAGCTCGTCCGACTATATGACCAACACGGAGAATTCTTATTCGACAAGAACGTACGTGCATTCCTAAAAGAGAGCAATCACGTAAATCAGAACATTAGAAACACCCTTATTAATGACAGAAGCCACGAATTTTTCTATCTAAATAATGGCATCACCATTATTTGCAATAAATTAAGCTACTCGGCAGTAGCAAATGATCCGGTGATTAACCTAGAGGGAGTGCAAATTGTTAATGGAAGTCAAACGACCCATACAGTTCATCTGGCCTTTAAGGACGGGCTAATAAAGAACAAAGAGCATGTCTTTGTATTGGTCAAAATTATACAAACTGAAGATGCGAACCTACTGAATAACATTACTGATGCAATAGCCAAACACGAGACCTAACGATGAGGAGCAGGAGCCAGGTAGCTCTGTTTCACGAGGTCATCATGCCCGTATCTGCCGCGAACCAGTACGAGGACAAAGTCGGCGTGGCCGGAATGTGGGAAGGGTGATTTACGGGTGCGGTGGCCGTAGGCAATCTGCGGCAGGTATCCGTCACCACCGCCACGCCACCCCCGCACACAGCCCGCCATACAGGTCATGGAACTGGGCGGCAGCGACGCCACCCTCCCCAATGGGCACCAGTCGGCCTTCTTCCGGTTCGCCTGGCCGCTCGATGCGGGTCAGCTTGTCGTAGCCCCAGAGCACGGTAGCGGACTGCTGAGGTCAGCCGTGCTATCACGCCACCGGCGGTCGCATCCGTACCCCCGCCCGCTTCAACGCCTTCCACACCGTGCTGCCATCGACGTGTAGCTCCCGGCCGATCTGGTTCGTGCTCAAGCCCTGTTCGTACAGTTCCGTCGCCCTGGCTACTCGTGCCGCGGTCATCTTCGTCGCCGGGCGCTTGGCGACACCCGCACGCTCCAGGTGCCGATCTATCGTGTGGCGGTGGACGCCGTAGCGCTGGGACAGCTCTCGTACGGTTGCTCCGCGCCGGTACGACTCCGTCAGCTCTGTCACCTCGTTCGGCGCCAGGATGCGGTTCTCCTTGACCTGCGTCGCCACGGCCGAATCAGCCTCGGCCGGCGCCACCTGCGATGTTGCCGTCGTGTCGTCGTCAGTCAGTACCTTGAACAGCCGAAGCAACGGTGCACTTGGGTTCGCAAGGGAGTCACGGACGCACCGCATGGCGCTCTCGTGGATGCGATCGGCCTCCTGCGCGACGGCGCGGTGCGACTGAACGCATAGATGCGCTCGGCACCAAACTTGACCAGGTCCAAGACGCCATTGCTGACACCCTTGTTCACGTGGCGGAGCACCACGACATCGTCCATCGTGATCACGAGCAGCGACTACAACGTCTTGAACAACGAACCGCGTAACCGCCTACCGCGCCCGCCCATGCGAATCTCGCATCGTCACCCCTCGCTCCAGCAGTCGGTTGCGCACCGTGCCCACGCTTGCGCCCAACCGGTCTCCAATCCGTGCCAGCGACCAGCCGCTCTCGTAGAGCCGTACTGCTTCGTCGATGGCCTCGGCGGCAAGTCTGCCCATGCGCATCTCGATGCCGTGTCGGTGCAGGATCGTGCTCACGGTCTGACGGCTGACGCCGAACTCGCGGCCCAGTTCGTAGACGGTGGCACCACCCCGGTATCCCGCGATCAGCTTCTGCGTCTGGGCGGCATCGAGGTGCTTCACGCGGCCCGGCTTCGAGCGGGTAGCTGGCTGGCGGACGGGTGCGTCCAGACTGGGCAGCTTGGCAAGCAGCGCCTCTAGTAGCCTGACCTGCATCTTTGTGTTGTAGTAGGTTCGCCGCTGCTCCACAGGTCAGAGGCGGCCTCCCTTCGGGGAGGCGGCCTCTTCTACGTGGCTGAGTGACTAACTGCGTGACTACCGCGCCCGCTCTTGGGCGAAAACGCGGTCTATGGCCACCGCTCCGGTCTGGATCACGGGTCGGATCTGCTTTCGATAGATCCTCTCTGTGGTGGACGTGCTGGCGTGCCCCACCAGCTGGGCGATCTTCTCCACCGGCAGCCCGCCCCGGTCGGACAGCAGCGAGACGAAGCTGGTGCGCAGCTCCCGGGAGGTCCACTCGTGCGGGTTGATTCCCTCGGCCTTGGCGATGGCGCGGCGGAGGCCCGCCGGACGTTCGCCGCGTCCAGCTCGGTGCCTGTGGCGGAGGCGTGCGTCCGGGCCGGGCGGGCGGGACGGCGCGCAGCGCGACGACGTTGCGGGAGACCTTGTCGCGCACCACGGCCCGCTGAACGGCCCGGCTGAGGCAGGAGTGGATCGCCTTCAGCGTGCGGGTGCTCAGCACCTTGGCCTTCGCGGCCGGCCAGGCGTCAGTTCGCGGATGAGGAAACCGGCTGGTACTACAACTATCACCGGCACTACGACCCGGGGACTGCCCGATACGTCACACCCGACCCGCTCGGCCTGGAGCCCGCGCCCAACCCCTACGCCTATCCGCACAACCCCTCGGCCTGGTCGGACCCCCTGGGCCTCAGCGCGGAACTGGTGGATCCCGGCGACATCATTTTCTCCCAGCGCACGATCTCCGCGAATGATTGCGCAGAAGCCATGCGGTCGGGAGCCTGGGACTGGGAGCGGTCGGGGCCGTTGCGGGTCACGGACGAACGCGCCGCATCCCGACTCAACGACGGGCCGGACGTGGGCCCAGCAGTTCCAGCGGCGGTTCAACGACCCGAGAAACAGGAGGGCAGGCGGCGTGGTGCCCGAGGCTGGACTGTCGCAGCGGCCGGTGGTGCAGTGCCCCGGAGGCCGGCGGTGAGTGCCATCGTCTCGCTCTGGGCGGACGGGCAGCTGCCCATCAAGGACGGCCTGTACCTCGCATCGGGGATGTCGGTGGCGGCTGGGCTGGCACCGGACTCCGTGGCCGGCGTGGCGTTTCTGGAACCCTTCGACCTCGACGCCGAGCTTCGTGCTGACCCGGAGTGGGTCACGTCGATCGACGTGACGCGGAGGCTGCCCTCGGCGGAGACGGCGGTAAGGCGACGTTCTGCTCCGCCTCGGGCGTCCGGATCACCGTCGACGTCGAGGCCCCCTGGACGGGCTGAGGGACACCGGCGGACGAACGTGAAACGCGAGCGGCGACAGGCCCCGGGGGAGGCGTCGGCGGCCGAACGCCAGGCTTTCGCATGGCACGCCGGACGCCGTCGGCATCTGCGGAGTTCGCCTTCTTCGATGTGCGCCCCGCTCCGCGGGCGACGCGCGCGCCTTGGCCCCCGGCCCGGCAGCCCGCTGCCTGGCCGGGGGCCGCAACAACTCGGTGCGCGGGTTGAGATGTCTCATGGCCCCTGGCCGCACGTGGAAACGGATGGCGTCTCGTGGCACGGCGTCCAGGTCGGCTCTCCGTCGGGTGACAGTTCCATCCGCCAGTACTGCTCGGGGTCGTCCGGCACCGCCTCGGCGAAGAAGGGCTGGCCGTCGTTCCGGATGGTCACGCTGTCGACGTTCTGTGCGGCGTCCTGGTAGCGGGCCTCGATCTCCCACTCGCAGGACTGGCCCCGCGCCAGGGCTTCCACGCGGAGTCCTCCTGGCTCCAGGCCGCCGCCGAGATCTATCCGCCTGCGGCTGAAGTAGGGCTGTCCCTGGTCGGCTGCGTCGTCGGTGATGAGGAAGGTGGGGTTCTCGCTCGCCAGGTCGACGACCACGCCTGGGTACGTTGCCTCCCCCTGCGGCGGGAACTCCACAACGGTTTCGGCCACCGGGTCCGTGCAGGAGAGGTTGACCGGCCTCATGTCGAGTATGGAGAGCTGGGAGGCGCGGTCCGAGAGAAGGGCCATGGTGAAGGCCGTCGCGCTGGCATCGGCCCAGGGGTTCGTGAACGGGTCGTAGCCGGGCGGCAGTGGGTCCATGGCCACCGGGATGTGGAGGAGGCGTCCTCCCAGCGGGCGGAGAAGATCCCAGACTCGCTGTCCGAACTGCGCGTCGACGGGGATCGCGCGCAAGGTCCCCTGCTCCTCCGGCGTCAGGGGCCGGTCGAGGACGATCGTCCAGTTCCCCGGAACGGATGTGTCGTAGGTGATGGCCGTGGTGAAGGGGGGCTGCCGGCCGTCGAGTTGCCGCTCGATGTCTCGTTCCCTGGCGAGTTGGTGCCCGCTCACCGAGAGGTCGAACAGGTACTGCGCCGCGAGCATTCCGAATAAGGCGATGAGTCCGGCGGCGATGAGCAGCACGCGTGCTCTCGGCGTCCGGGCGCCGGGTGCGAAGCGTTCCCATAACGGCTCCCAATCGGAAGGCGGCGCCCCGGCCCCGGGAGGGTGCGTGGGAGGGGGCGGCGCCTGGCCCGCGGGGGGCGCGCCGGCGGGAGCGGAGGCGGCGGGCGGGCCGGCTTCGGGCTGCGCGCCGTCGCCGCGCGGGGGTGGCTGAGGGGTGTGCCCCGCCGGTGGCTGGGCCGGCTGAGGGGGT
This sequence comes from Streptomyces boetiae, assembly GCF_031845405.1. Classification (NCBI taxonomy): domain Bacteria; kingdom Bacillati; phylum Actinomycetota; class Actinomycetes; order Kitasatosporales; family Streptomycetaceae; genus Streptomyces; species Streptomyces boetiae. The sequence continues at coordinate 123,291 of NZ_JAVREN010000012.1, read as the reverse complement.
AAGGGCGTGCCGCGTTCGGGAGGCGGTGAGGAGGGAGGAGAACTCAACTCCACTGCACCTTTCGGTATCCGGGCCAAGTGCGCGGGCCATCAAGGCTATCGAGTCAGCTGTCGGCCACGGCGGTCTCCTTCCCGCAAGGGATGCTTCCAGGCGTCCGGCAGTACCCGTGCGCGTCTCGTGGGGCCGGTGGGAGGCGAGGAGGTCGGGCGTTGCCCGGGCGAGGTACTGGGCGGCGGCCGGGAAGCGGTAACGGGCGAGCTTGGGGTGTTCGCGCGGATCGGTGACGCCGACGACGCGGAGGAAGGACTGCGCGGCGTCCTGCCAGCGGTGCGCCGCCTCGCGCAGGCGTCACGCTCGACCAGCGGCCCGGGACGGAACGCGAGTTCCTCATCGCGATGTCGGACTACGCCCTGGCCGTCCTCGGCCCCCCGCTCATCGACGCGTTCGAGGCCCGGGCCCCCAGCGCCGAGCTGCGCTTCCGCCACCTCGGCCGCACCACGCGGGACGACGAGGAGGTCCCGCCGCGCGCCGTGGACGGGCTGGTCATGCCCTACGGGGGGCCCTCGCGGAACCTTCCCCACCACGAGCTCTTCCGCGACGAGTGGGTCTGCGTCACCGCCGAGGACAACGACCTGATCGGCCCCGAGCCGAGCACGGAGGAACTTCGCGCGCTGCGCTGGGTGATCGGCTACCACAACCCGCAGAACGGCCCCCCGGTCATAGCGGCGCTCGAAGCGCAGGGCGTCCACCAGAACCGGTACGTCACGGTCGACAGCTTCCACCTGCTGCCCCGCCTGGTCGCCGGCAGCCGTCGCCTCGCGCTCGTCCAGGGGCGGCTGGCCCGGGACCTGGGCCCGGGGACGGGACTGCGCGTCTTCAGGTGCCCCTTCGAACTCGCCCCCCTCATCGAGGCGTTCCGGTGGCACCCCGCCCACACCGACGACCCCGCCCACACCTGGCTGCGCGCCCTGTTCCGCGACACGGTCCGCACCCGCGTGGCCGCCCCGGCGCCCGAGGACGCCTGAGGCGCCGGGAGGCCGGCGTGGCGCCGCGGCGCTCGTGCGGGTCGGCGGCGGTGCTTCGTCGGGGCCGCAACCTCTAGGGCCTGTCTTGCGGATCTTTTCGGATCAGCCCGCGGCGTCTGGCTCCCCCAGGCCCTGGGGGCCTGGGAGGTGCCCCCATGCGCTGGCAAGGCGCCGGATCGCAGCTCGTACTTGGCCGTACTCGCGCGATTCGGCAACGCAGCCAGGCGGGATGCCAGGCGTCGCGGGCCCGGAAAGATCCGGAAGACAGGCCCTAGGTGGCGTGGCGGAGTTCTTCCGCCGTGAGGGAGGGGGCGAGGGCCCGGAGGTCGGTGTCCGGCATCCACCAGGGCTCGGGGGGGAGCGTGCGCCAGTGGTGCTCGTCGGCCAGTTCGTCCAGGGTGCGCAGCAGGCGTTCGACGCGCTCGTCGAGGCCGCACACCGGGTGGGGGTGGGGGGAGGCCCAGAGGACGGAGACGGGGCAGAGGGGGACGGGGGCGTACAGCGGGCGGGCGACGAGTCCCGGGGGCGGGGGTGTCGCCAGGGGCGTGACGGAGGGCAGGCCGTAGGCGAGAACGGCGGAGTGGGCCGCGCCCCGGCCGTGGCCATGGAGCCGGTGGCCGATGTCGAAGCCGAAGCGGGAGAAGAAGCGCTCGTTCCAGTCCGCCCAGTCCTCGGCCTGCGGAGCCGTGTGCAGGAGCAGGGGAGTGGCGGACAGGTCCCGGACGGGCACGCGCTCCAGATCCGCGAGGGGATGGCCGGCCGGGACCGCGATGCCCAGGGGCTCCAGGAAGGCGAGCCGGTGCTGCACGGCGGCCGGGAGCGGGGAGCGGTGCCCGTGGACCCGGCCGAACGCCAGGTCCAGCTCGCCCCGCTGTACCTGGGGGACGCTCGCGGTGAGCCCGTGGTTCTGCATGATCTCGATGGGGATCCCGGGCAGGCGGGTGCGCAGCTCCCGGGCGGCCAGCTCGGAGGTCAGCCCCTCGGCGATCACGTCGATGCGGACGGGCCGGGGGGTGCCGCCGGTCTCGGCCACCAGGTCGGCGGCGTCATCCAGCAGGCGGCGCCCCCGTTCCACGAAGCGGCGCCCGGCGGGGGTCAGGGTGACGGACCTGCGGTCGCGGAGGAAGAGCGTGGCGTCCAGACGGCGTTCCAGCTGCCCGATCTGCGCCGACAGGGTCTGCTGGGCGATGAAGAGTCTGGCCGCCGCGCGGCCGAAGTGGAGTTCCTCCGACAGGACGACGGCATACCGGACGAGGCGCAGGTCCAGCGGGCTGTGGCGGTGGTCCGCCGTCTGGTGGTCTGCCGTCATCGGTGGTGCTCCCCGAGGTCACGCCAGGCCGAAGAGGCGCTGGGCGTTCCGGTGAAGGATCTTTTCCCGGTCCCGCTGGGAGAATACCGGCATTCTTTCCGCGAAGGCCACTGCCTCGGCGTAGGACTCGTACGGGTGATCACTGCCGAAAAGCATGCGGTCGGCTCCCACGGCCTGGAGGCAGGTGAGGAACGCGGGCCCGAAGAATTGGCCGCTGCAGTTGTACCAGAAATTATCGGCCAGGTATTCGCTGGGTTTCCGCTGGAGTTTCGGGTGGCCGGCGAGGTAGGACTTGACGTAGGGGAAGTCGAGCCGGTACATCCAGAACGGCAGCGCCTCGCCGCAGTGGCCGAGCATGATCTGGAGGCGGGGAAAGGCGTCGAAAACGCCCGCGAATATCATGCGGCTGACCTGGACGGCCACCTCGTGGCCGAAGCCGAGGCCCGGTCCGGGCAGGGTCCAGCCGTATCCGAGGTACGGCTCCAGCATCGCGCCCAGCGGCAGCGTCGGGTGGATGTTGACCGGCACGCCGAGGGCCTCGGCGGCCTCGAAGACGGGCCGGCAGGCCGGGTCGTCGAGGTAGCGGTCCCCGACGTGCGAGTGGATGTTGGCGCCGCGGAACCCGAGCTCGTTGACGCAGCGCTCCAGCTCACGCGCCGACTCCTCGCCCGCGAGGGGCGCCAGGGTGGCGAGCCCGATCAGGCGTCCCGGGTGCCGGGCGAGCGCCGCCCCGAGAGCGTCGTTGGCCAGGCGCGCCTGGGCGAGGCCCTCCTTGGCCGGCAGGCCCTCGGTGCCCGGGGCGGTGAGGGAGACGACCTGGGCGCCGATGCCGTGCTCGTCCATGAGCGCGATGCGCGCGTCCCCCAGCTCCAGGAGCTGACGCTCGATCAGGTCAGGGAAGGTGGCAACGACCCGCGGCGCGGTGGGCTCGAAGTACGTGTGCCGCAGGGCGCCGTCCACCTCCTGCCGGGGCGGCGTGTCGCGGCCCCGCAGCAGGTCCAGGAACCCCTGGGTGAGGTAGTGGGTCTCGCAGTCGACCATTCCTGTCACAGCATTGCTCCCAGAACTTTCGGCGGGTTTCGTGACGGTGTAGAGGTGTACCGTCCGGATTTCCGGGAGTCAATAAGGCGGGCGAGTCATTCTCCGCCGGATATCCCGCGACAGCGAACGGCTGTGAATCGACAGCGAGGAACTGTTGGATTTCTCCCCGGCGCGGCGTTCTCATGAAAGCGCGCCCCACGGCGGAGTGGTGGCGAACAGCGCCGAGAGGAGCGATGCGCCATGAAGGTGGCCGCGGACAGGGACGCGTGCATGGGAGCCGGCGTGTGCGTCGGCTTCGCGCCCGATCTCTTCGACCTGGGTGAGGACGGACGCGTCCGGGTGCTGAACGGGGAGGTCTCCGGGGAACTCCGCGATCAGGCCGACGAGGCCGTCCGGGTCTGCCCCGCCTCCGCCCTGTCCCTCACCGACTGAACCCCGCAGTCGCTCAATCCCGCCTGGAGGTACGCCGATGCCCGGCATCACGCACCGCTCGTCCCGGAAGCCGCTGGTCAAGCCGGCCTTCCTGTCCCACGGCACGCTGGAGATCACCGACGTGGCCGCCTCCCGCCGCTTCTACGAGGAGGTGCTGGGTCTGGAGGTCGTGCAGCCCATGGAGGCCGGGCTGTACATCCGGCTCGGAGGGGACCACACCTACGTGTGCGTGGAGGCCAAGCCGGACCGGCCGGACATGCCGCTGCTCTGCCACAACGGCCTGGACGTGGGCAGCGAGGCGGAGGTGGACGAGGCCCACCGGGCCATCGAGTCGGTCGCCGCCGAGTACGGGGTCCGCCGGCTGACCAGGCCGGCCCGGCAGCACGGCGCCTACTCCTTCTACCTCCTGGACCTGGACGGGAACTGGTGGGAGATCGGCCACCTGCCGCCCGGCGGGTACCGGTTCCGTTTCGAGGACCCGGCCAACGACCTGACCGGGCGGGAGGGCCTGAGCGCCGACGAGATCCGGCACGTCTTCCAGAACCCCACGATCAGCTCGGGCGACTGAGCCTCCCGCCCCCGACCCTGGATGTGCCCGTGCCTGCATTCGGCTTCGCAACCCTGCGATGGCAGGGATACCACCCCCTGGCGGTCATGGCGGGGGAAGAGATCTTCCCCCTGGCCGACCTCCTGCCGCCCGCGCACCGTCCCGCCCCTCTGCCGGACGGCTTCCGGGGACTCCTGCCCGCCTGGGACCAGTGGGTCGACGCGGTGGAGAAGGCGCTGGCCGGGCAGGCGCCCTGCGCCCCCGTCCCCCCGGCCGCGATCGGCGCGTTCCTCCCCCCGCTCACCGATCCGTCCGCCGTCTACGGCGCCGCGGCCAACTACAGCGACCACGTCGCCGAGATGGGCGCCCAGGCGCCGGACCCGGCGGACGGCCCGCCGTTCCACTTCCTCCTGCCGCCCGCCTCCCTCGTGGGCCACGGCCGGCCCGTGCCCCGCCCCCGCGGAGTGCGCCGGCTGGACTGGGAGGTGGAGCTGGCCGCCGTGATCGGACGGGAAACGGACGGCATCGCCCCCGAGCGGGCCCTGGAGCAGGTGGCCGGCTACACCGTCGCCAACGACCTCTCTTGCCGGGACGAGGAGTTCCGCTCCCCCCTGTTCGGCATGGACTGGCTGCGGCACAAGGGGTGGCGCGGGCTGACCCCCCTCGGCCCGTGTGTCGTTCCCGCCCGTTTCGTGCCCGACCCCTCCGCGCTCCGCCTGCGCCTCAGCGTGAACGGCGTGACCCGCCAGGACAGCCACACCGGCCTGATGATCCACTCCGTCGCCCAGCAGATCTCCGCCCTCAGCGCCCTGGCTCCGCTCAGGCCGGGGGACCTGCTGCTCACGGGGACGCCGGCCGGGACCGCGACCGCCCACCAGGGGCGTTACCTAAAACCCGGCGACCGCGTCGTCGCCGCCATCGACGGCGTCGGCCGCCTGGAGAACCGCATCACCTGAGCCGCGGGACCGGGCAGCCCCCGGGCCGTGCCCCCGCAGACCGGCCCGCCCAGGCTTCCCGGCAACGCCCGTGCGTGCCGTGTCTGCGGGGAGAACGCTGTCGCCCCTTCCGCCCGCGCCGCTGCCGGCGGTCACCCCTTGGAGGTTCCCGTGGTTCCCGTGACAGACGTGGTTCCCGATTTTGATGTCGTGCAGGTCGGTTTCGGCCCGGTGGGGCAGGTGAGTGCGGCGCTGCTGGGGCAGCGGGGGCACTCGGTGGGGGTCTTCGAGCGGTGGCCGTCCGTCTATCCGCTGCCGCGGGCGGGGCATGTGGATCACGAGATCATGCGGATCTTCCAGGGCCTGGGCGCGGCGGAGGAGTTCGAGCGGCGGGCGATCCCGGTCCCGAGCTACGACTGGTTCAACGGCGAGGGCAAGCTGCTGCTGCACATGGACTGGGACGCGCCCACCCCCTCGGGGTGGAAGTCGGACTACCTGATGTACCAGCCGCACATGGAGGACGCGCTGATGGCCGCGGTGGCCCGGCAGCCGGGCGTGGCCGTGCACCACGGCTGGCAGGCCGTCGCCGTCGTCCAGCGCGAGGACCACGTGGCCGTGACCCTCCGGGAGGGCCGTAAGCAGGGGGCCGAATGGGTGGCGACGGGGCGGGAGCGGACGGTGACCGCGCGGTACGTCATCGGCGCGGACGGGGCGGGGTCGTTCACCCGCTCGGCGGTGGGCATCGGCTGGGAGGACTTCGGGTTCGCGGAGGACTGGCTGGTGCTGGACGTGCGTCCGCACGACCCGGACCTGGCGATCGACATGCCGGAGGCCGGGCAGATCTGCGACCCCGCGCGGCCGGTCTCCCCGTTCCGCTGGCTGGGGCGGGAGCACGCCCGCTGGGAGTTCATGCTGCTGCCCGGGGAGAGGGCGGAGGAGATGACCACCCCGGCGAAGGCGTGGGAGCTGCTGGCCCGCTGGGGTGTCACGCCGCAGAACGCCGACGTCATCCGCAGCACCGTCTACACCTTCCGCTCGCTGCTGGCCCCCTCCTTCCGCGAGGGGCGGGTGCTGCTGATCGGGGACGCCGCCCACCTGATGCCGCCCTTCCTGGGGCAGGGCATGTGTTCCGGCGTGCGGGACGCGGCGAACCTGGCCTGGAAGCTGGACCTCGTGCTGCGCGGCCGGGCCCCCGACACCCTGCTGGACACCTATACCGAGGAGCGCCGTCCGCACGTGGAGAAGATCATCCGCACGGCGATCGAGCTGGGCAAGGTCGTGTGCATCACCGACCCGCAGGCCGCCGCCGCCCGCGACGAGGCGTTCCTGTCCGGGCAGGTTCCCCCGCCCCCGCCGTTCCCCTGGCTGGAGAGCGGCGTCCTGCAGGGCGGCCGGAGCACCGGGGCGGTCGGGCGCCTGGGTGTGCAGGGGCGCGTCGCCCGGGGCGGGCGGACCGGCCGCGCCGACGACGTCCTGGGCGGCGGCTGGTCGCTGCTCTCCCGCCGGGCCGGAGCCCTGGCCGCCCTGGACCAGGAGCGCCGCGGCTTCCTGGCCGCCCTGGGGGTGCGGGCCACCCACTTGAGTCCCGCGCCCCTGGAGACCGGCGAGTCGGCCGTGGACCTGGACCTCACCTACAGCGGCTGGTTCGAGGCCATCGGCGCCGAAGTGGTCCTGGTGCGCCCGGACTTCACCGTCTTCGGCACCGCCGTGGCCCTGGACGGGCTGCCCGCCCTGGTGGACGAGCTGCGGGCGAGGATCAGCGGGATGCCCGCGTGAACGACGCTCCCGAGCCGTCGTGGCGCAAGGCGGCCGAGGCCCATAAACGGGCGATGCCGATGCAGCGCCTGCTGGGCAACGGCCTGGACCACGCGGACGCCACGGCCCTGTACGCCGCGGTCGACGCCGGCACCCCCTGGCCCGAGGCCGCCTCGGCCCTGGGGGAGGCCAACGCCCGGCGCGGGCGCGCGGCCCTGGCCGCGGGCCACCGGCACTCCGCGCTGGGCTGGCTGCGCCGCGCCTCCGCCTGCTACCGCTTCGGCCAGGTCCCGCTCGGCGACGCCGACCCGCGCAAACGCGCCATGTACCGGGAGCTGATCGACGCCTACGCCGCCGCGGGCGCCCTCCTGGACCCCCCGCTGGAGCACGTCACCCTCCCGCACCGCACGGGCACCATGTCCGCCTGGCTGCACCGCCCCGCGGGCGTGACCCGGCCGCCGACCGTGCTGCTCTTCGGCGGCTTCGACGGCTGGCGCGAGGAGTACGACACCGCCGCCCGCGAACTCGTCGCCCGCGGCATGGCCGTTCTCCTCCTGGACGGCCCCGGCCAGGGCGAGACCCGCCTCTTCGGCCGGCTGCACATGGACGCCCACGACCCCGACGACGTGTGCGCCGCCCTGAGCGCCTTCGTCACCCACGCCCGCGAGCACCCCCTCCTGGGCGAGAAGGTCGGGATCTGGGGCAACAGCTTCGGCGGCTACCTCGCCGCCCGCACCGCCGCCCGCGACCCCCGCATCGCCGCCGCCTGCGTCAACGGCGGCACCGACCGCCCCGCCGAGATCCTCGACCGCTACCCCCGCTTCGCCGCCAAGGTCCAGCTCCTCTACGGCACCGACGACCCCGGCCCGGCCGTCGAGGCCCTGCGACGACTCCGCCTCACCCCCGCCCTCCTCACCCACCTCACCTGCCCCCTCCTCGTCCTCCACGGCACCCCCGACCGGATCTTCCTCATCGACAGCGCCCGCCGCCTCCACGACCACGCCCGCTCCCCCGATCGCACCTTCCTCGAATGGCCCGACGGCGACCACTGCCTCTACAACCACACCTACGAGAAACACACCGCCGTCGGCGACTGGTTCGCCGAGCACCTCACCCCGGGAGGATGAACCGCGCGGGCGCGTCCCGCCGCGTCGCTGTTCCCGCCGCCGCGCGTTGTACCACGCTGCTGCGAGCGCCCGAGGGGAACGCCGCGACCGTGGGACGCCCCCGGCCCGTCCCGCCGGAGGGCAGGGCGCGACCCGGACAGCGGAGGGCGCCGATGAGCAGGACGCAGGAGCCAGGGCCACGGCGGCGGGCCGCGGCGGCACGGGCCCCCGGACCCGCCGGGGACGCGCCGGAGGGCGCCGCCGCCCCGTGCCCGGTGGACCGGGCCCTGCGGGAGATCGGCGACGGCCTCCTGCTGACGGACGGCGCGGGGCGGATCGTTTTCGCCAACCCGGCGGCCGGGCGGCTCCTGGACCCCGGGGCCGCCGCCCTGACCGGGCGGTCGCTGGGCGGGCTGCCCCGGCTCAGGGCCGTCCCCGGCCTGGAGGAGCGCTGCCGCCGGGTGGCGTCCGGCGGCCGGCCCACGGGCTTCGACACCGCCTGGCCGGGCACCGACCTGTGGTACCACGTGCGCCTGGTCCCGGCCGCGGACGGGGGCCTGCTGATGTACCTCAGCGAGGTCCCCGACGGCTTCACCCACGGGGCGGGGCGGCCGACCGCCGCCGAACGCGCCCAGCTCACCGGGAAGCTGACCCGCCAATTGGCCGAGGCCGTCAGCACGGAAGACGTGGTGAAGGCGCTGACCGGCAGCGTGATGCCCGCCTTCGGCGCCACGGGCCTGAACCTCCTGCACCTGCGGGGAGGGCGGCTGGAGGTCGTCGGCATCGCCGGTTACCCGGCCGCCTTCCGCGAGCGCATGCACGGCCTGCCCCTCGCCGCCCGGACCCCGGTGACCGAGGCCCTGCGCGCCCGGACCCCGCAGTTCCTCGAATCCCGCCGGGCCGCTGTCGGCCGTTTCCCGGAGGCGGCCGAGCTGACCGCCGCGAGCGGCAAGCAGGCGTGGGCGTTCCTCCCGCTGACCGTCTCCGGACGGGCGATCGGCACCGCGGTCATCTCCTTCGACCGGCCCCGGCGCTTCCCGGACGACGAGCGCGGCCTGCTCAACGCGCTCAGCGGGCTGGTCGCCCAGGCCCTCGAACGCGCCCGCCTCTACGACGAGGCCGCCTCCCGCGCCCGCCACCTGCAACGCGCGCTCCTGCCCAGGACGTTGCCCGACCTGCCGGTGATCACGGCGGCGGCCCGCTTCCTGCCCGCCGGAGCCGCCACCGAGGTCGGCGGCGACTGGTACGACGTCATCCGGCAGTCCGCCGGGCGGGTGGCCCTCGTCGCCGGGGACGTCATGGGCCACGGCATGGCCGAGGCCGCCACCATGGGGCGGCTGCGCACCGCCATGCGCACCCTCTCCAGCCTGGAGCTGCCGCCCGACGAGCTCCTGGCCCACCTCAACGACCTCATCCGCGACCTGAGCGAGGAGTGGTTCGCCACCTGCCTCTACGGCGTCTACGACCCCGTCACCCGCACCTTCGCCTACGCCAACGCCGGGCACCCCCCGCCGGCCCACGTCCGCCCCGACGCGACCGTCACCTTCCCGGACGAGCCGGTGGACCCTCCCCTCGGCGCGGCCTCCCCGCCCTTCCACATGACCACCCTCGACGTGCCCGAGGGCTCCCTGCTGGTCCTCTACACCGACGGACTGGTCGAATCCCCCCGCCGCGACATCGGCGAGGGCATGGAACGCCTCGCCCACCTCCTGCGGACCCGGCCCGCCGACGACCTCGACGCCCTGTGCGACACCCTCGCGGCCGACCTCCTCCCCGCGGACCAGCCCCCCGACGACGACGCCGCCCTCCTCGTCGTCCGCCCCCGCCCGCTGGCCCCCCGGGACATCGCGGCCTGGCCGCTCCCCGAGGACCCGCGCGCCGCGCGCGAGGCCCGTGGCCGCGTGCGGGAGCAACTGGCGGCCTGGGAGCTGGGCGAGGAACTGACGATGACCACCGAACTGATCGTCAGCGAACTGGTCGGCAACGTCATCCGCCACGCTTCGGGCCCCCTCGGGCTGCGCCTCCTGCGCAGCGGCAGCCTCATCTGCGAGGTCTCCGACGGCTCCCTGACCACCCCGCACATCCGCCACCCCTCCCTCACCGACGAGGGCGGGCGCGGCCTGCACCTCGTCGCCGCCCTGGCCCACCGCTGGGGCACCCGCCACACCGAGCACGGCAAGACCATCTGGACGGAACAGCCCCTCGCCCCCTGAGCCGGAGGAACGGCCGGAGCCGCCCGCCCGGCGCGCTGCCCAGGGCTGACAGGCGGTGCCTGTCGCCCCACAGGAAACCGGTGTTGGACGGCGGGCGAGGCCCGGGTCTGCAATGTGAGGCATCCCACAGGGCAGCGTCGCCCGACGACGCCGCCCGTCCCCAGTACCACGTCCGGGAGGCGGAGCCGCATGCAGAGCCGAACACACCAGGGCCTCGCGCGCCACCGAGGTGCGAACGCGAGGCGCGCGCCTCGCCCCGCCGCGATTCCCGAGAGGGGCTGAGCCGCCGTGGCCGAGGCCGAGAAGATGCGGCGCATCGCCGTGGTGGGCGCCTCCCTGGCGGGAACGAGGGCGGCGGAGGCGCTGCGGCGCCGGGGGTTCGACGGCGAGCTGACCCTGATCGGGGCCGAGCCGGTGCCCGCCTACCAGCGCCCGGCGCTCTCCAAGCGGTACCTGCTCGGCGACGCGGACGCCGAGGACATCGCCCTGCCCTCCCCACGGGACGACATGGGCATACGCCTGCGGCTGGCCACCCGGGCGGTCCGCCTGGACCTCGCCGAACGCCGCCTGTGGCTGGCATCCGGCCGACGGGCCGAGCCGGAGCCCCTGCCCTACGACGGGCTGGTCATCGCCTGCGGCACGACGGCCCGCACGCTGCCCGGCAAGCTGCCCGAGGGCGTTCACACCCTGCGCACCGAGGCCGATGCCCGCGCCCTCAGGGCGGACCTGCGCAGGGGTACGCCCCGGGTGGCCGTGGTCGGCGGCGGGCTCGTCGGCCAGGAGGTCGCGGCCACCGCCCGCAAGCTCGGGCACGAGGTCACGCTGATCGACCCCCTCCCCGCCCCCGGGGTGCGCGCGCTCGGGCTGCCCGTTGCCCGGATGCTGGCCGCCCTGCACGCCGAGCACGGCACGCGGCTGCGGCTGGGCGTCGGGGTCGCGGCCGTCGAGGGGGAACCTCGCATCACCGGCGTGCGGCTGACGGACGGCTCGGTCGTCGTCGCCGACGTGGTCGTCGTCGCCATCGGCGTCCTGCCGGCCACGCAGTGGCTGGAGGGCTCCGGGCTCACCCTGGAGAACGGGCTGTGCTGTTCCCCGAACCTCGCGGTCCTGGGCGCCGGGTCCATCACCGCGGCCGGGGACGTCGCCCGTTGGCACGACCCCGGCTCCGGCCGTTCGCTCCGCGTGGAGCACTGGGAGAACGCCCTGCGGCAGGCGGAGGTCGCGGCCCGCACCCTCCTGGAGGGCCCCGATGCTCCGGCCTTCGACGAGGTGCCGATGTTCTGGACCAGCCTCTACGGCCTCGGCCTCCAGGTCCTCGGCCACCCGGGGCAGGAGGACACCCTGCACGTCGTCGAGGGCGACCTGGCCGCCCGCCGCTGCATCGCCGTCTACCGCGACGGTTCGCGGGTGACAGGCGTGGTCCTCGTCAACGCCCCCCACCGGCTCCGCGACTACCGCGCCGCCCTCAGGAACGGGACTCCCCAGCCCGCCGCCTGAGGCCCACTCCCCGGCGCCCGACCAACTCCTTCTCTCCCGTCCCCGACGCGCGCACCCGCGCGCCCTGCCGCCCCCATCCCCAGGGGGCGGCCCGCACCGAAAGTGAGCACCCCATGACCGACGAGCCACGAAGAGCCCCCGCGCCCTCGACGGCGTCCCGCCGCACCCGGATCACCGCGCTGCTGCTCGGCATGCTCCTGCTGACCCTGGAGGGGTACGACACCGTGGCCTTCGGAGCCACCGTCCCGCTCCTCCTGGGCCCCGAGCCCTGGAACCTGTCCCTGTCCGACGTCGGCCTGCTGGGCAGCGTGACCCCGATGGGCATGCTGGTCGGGGCGCTCGCTGTGGGCCAGTTCACCGACCGCTACGGCAGACGCCGCACCGTGCTGCTCAGCCTCCTGCTGGTGACCGTCGGCATGCCGCTGTGCGCGATGGCTCCCTCGGTGGCCGTCTTCGTCGCCGGCCGGTTCCTCGTCGGCGTCGGCGTCGGCGTCGTGTTCCCCGCCCTGACGCCGCTGATCTTCGAACTGGCGCCTCCCGGCAGGAAGAACCTCTACGCGGCGATCATCGGCAGCGGCTTCGGCCTGGGCGGCGCCCTGTCCGCCGTCGTGGCCAACACGATTGCCGCCGAGCACGGCTTCCGCGCCGAGTACGCGGTCGGCGGCGCGTTCGGGCTGCTGATCCTTCCTCTCCTGTACCGGTGGCTGCCGGAGTCCCCCGGGTTCGGCGCCGCCCCGGGCGCTCCCGTCCCCGCCGCCGCCGCGACGGCGGGCGAGGAGACCGGCCTGCGCCTGGTGCTCTCCCGCCGTTACGCGGCCACGACCGTCCTGTTCACCGCCGCCGTCGCCTGCTCGTTCCTCCTCATCTACGGGGTCAACACCTGGCTGCCCGAACTGATGCGGGCCGCCGACTACTCCCTCGGCTCCGCGCTGACCTTCCTGGTCTTCCTCAACCTCGGGGCCGCTCTGGGCATGCTGTTCATCGCCGCCGTGGCGGACCGGCTGGGGACGGGGGCGACCGTCGTCGCCTGCTTCCTCATAGCCGCCGCGGGCGTCGTACTCCTCAGCTTCCGCTCGCCCATGCCGGCGCTCTACGGCATCGTCCTGATCACCGGCACCGCCGCGATCGGCAACCAGGCCCTCGTCAACACCCACATCAGCTCCAGCTACCCGCTGAACGCCCGGGGCAGCGCGATCGGGGTCGCCCTCGGCGTCGGCCGCGTCGGCGCCATCATCGCGCCGACCGTGGGCGGCTGGATCCTGGCCGCGGGCTTCGAACCCCGCCTGAACTTCGTCCTGTTCGCCCTGCCCGCCGTGGCCGGCGCACTCCTGGTGTGGTGCATCCCGAGACCGGCCCGGGGCTCCGCGGGCGCGGGAGACGCCGTGCCGGCGGCCGTCGGCGGCGGCCGGGAAGCGGGCCGGTAGCGGCGCTTGCACGGTGGCTCCCGCCGGGGCCGGCTCACCGAGCCGGCCCCGGCGGGCGGTCGACGGCGCGACGGCGCCGGCCCGGGGCGTGAGCGGGTCACCGGCGGAGCGTCGCGGTGGCGAGGGTCATGAAGGACCGGACATGGGGGCGGGTTTCGGTCCTGGCGCAGGCCACGACCAGGGGGCTGGGGGGCATGTCGAGCAGGGGGACCGTGACGAGGCCGTCCGCCGGGGGGTGGTCCATCGGGGTCAGGCCGACCGTTCCGTTCCACAGCACGGCTTGCCTGCATTCGGTCACGGCGCGCACGAGGGGGCCGGAGCGGTGCGTGCCGCCGTTCCAGTAGGCGGTCCACCGGGCGTCGGTGGTGTCGGGGAAGCGGAACCAGCGGCGTTCGTCCAACTCCGCGAGGGTGAGGTGGGGACGGGCGGCCAGGGGGTCGTCCACGCGGAGCAGCGCGCCCACGGGGTCGGTGCGCACCCGGCGGACGCGCAGGCCGGTCTCGTCGAACGGGCCGCGGGTGAGGCAGACGTCGCAGCGGCCCGCGGTGAGGCCGCACGTCGGGTCGGTGAGGTCGGACGCGCGTATCCGCACCTCGACGTGGGGGTGGCGGCGGCGGAACGCGTCCACGAGCCGGCGGGTGCCCGGGGCGTCGCCGTCGCCCAGCATGCCCACCGTGAGGGTGGCCGGGCCCGACAGCGCGGCGAGGTGCGCGCGGGTGCGCGCGGCGGCCTCCAGGAGGGAGCGCGCCTCACCGGCCAGGAGGGTCCCGGCCGCGGTCAGCGTCACGCCCGCGGGGGACCGCTCGAACAGCGCGGCCCCCACGTCCGCTTCGAGCTTCCGGATCGCGCGGCTGAGCGGCGGCTGGCTCATGTGGAGGCGGGCCGCGGCCCGGCCGAAGTGCAGTTCGTCCGCCAGGGCGAGGAAGTAGCGCAGGAGGCGCAGGTCCATTCCCGGACGATACCCGCCCGGTATCGGGGCGGCTCAAGAGGTCTTGGACGGGCGGCGCCGCCGGGCGGTGGAATCGGGGGGCGCCCCGCACCGGCCGTTCTCCGGCCTCGCGACGGGCGGCGGTTCAGGTGTTCCCCGCGGGAGAGGCAGGTGGCCATGGAGTCCGGCAGTCGGCGGCGCGACGTCGTCAAGACCCTGGTGTCCGGAGGGCTGGTGGCGGCGGGCGCCTCCGCGCTCACGCGGCCGGATGAGGCGGGAGCGGCGCCGCGCCCGGCGCCCCCCGCACGGTGGCGCGCCCGGAGCGCCCTGCCGGTCGGGCGGGCCGAGGCCGGGGTGGCCGCGGTCGCGGGGCGGGTGTACGTCGTGGGCGGCACGGTGCAGCGGGGCGGCGAGGCGCCGGAGTGGGCCTCGACCGCGGTGCACGGCTACGACCCCCGGCGCGACCGGTGGACGGCCCACGCGCCCCTGCCCCGGCCGCTCACCCACGTCGGCGTGGCCGCGCTGGGCGAACGGCTGTACGCCTTCGGCGGGTTCACCGGCGTCGTGCACAGGGACCCCCAGCCGGACGCCTACGTCTACGACCCGCGCGCCGACGCCTGGGAGCGCCTCCCCGACATGCCGGTGGCGCTCGGGTCGGTCGGGGTGGCGGCCGTGCACGGGCGGCTGCACCTGCTGGGAGGGCGGGACTCCCGCCGCGTCGTCACCCCCGAGGGGTCGCCCTACTCGATGGGCTTCGGCACCGTGCGCGCGCACCACGTCTTCGACCCGGGGCGCAACGCCTACGCCCCGGCCGAGCCCCTGCCGGCCGAGAGCAGGGACCACGCGGGCGTGGCCGTTCTGCGTGGCCGCGTCCACCTGGTGGGCGGCCGGGTGGAGGAGGTCGGCGACAACCTCGCCCGGCACGACGTGTACGACGTGCGGGAGCAACGCTGGTCCCGGGCGGCGCCGTTGCCCGCGGCCCGGTCGGCCGGGGCGGCGGTCGTTCTCGGCGGGCGCCTCGTCCACGCGGGCGGCGAGTGCGGGCCGGGCGGCGGCAGCGAGACGTTCGACGACGTGACGGTCTACGACCCGCGCGCGGACCGGTGGAGTGCCGTCGCGGCGCTGCCGGGCAGCCGCCACGGCCTCGGCGCGGCCCGGCTCAACGGCCGCGCCTACTTCGTCGCCGGGTCGCCGGCCTGCGGGGGCGGCGCGAGCCGCGACACGTGGGAACTGGCCCTGCGCCGCTGACCGGCCGGGGCGGGCCGGCGAGGCGGGCTCCGGCTCGCCGGACAGGCGCAGCTCCCTCCCGGACCCGTCGGCGGCGGGGACGGGCGTGACCTCGCGGGTCCCCAGGTGTTCGAGCGTCAGGGCGAAGGCGACCGTGCCGGAGTCGTAGGCGGCGTCCAGGGACCGCGCCAGATGCTCGGTGCCCTCGGCGGACCGGTGCAAGTGCCTCTCTTCGGGCTTGGCGGCGTGCCACGGCCCGGCCCCTCCGCCGCCTCCAGCGGCACCGGCCGGCAGCGGAGGGCGGCCCGGCGTGGTTTGCGGAAAGCCCTGCGGCCGGGCCCTCCTTCTCGCCGGGAACCTCGCGCCCTTGGTCCGCCCCGGGCCCGAACGACCCTGTCTGCGTGCGGCGTTGACCCGAGGTCAGCTCGCGGTGGACGTGGTGGGCCAGCGGCGGAGGTGGGGGAGGAGCAGGGTGGCGAGTTCGGTGGGGGCCTGGTCGGGGATCCAGTGGCTGACCCCGGGCAACGTCACGAAGGTGTAGGGGCCTTGGACGTGGCGGGCGCAACGCTGCGCCGCCTGGCGGGAGATGGCCACATCGCCGTCGGACCACACGAACAGCGTCGGGCGGCGCACCGGCGTGCGCGCCGCGCGCGGGTTGACCAGCGGCATGGCCCGGTACCAATGGAGCGCGGGGCGCAGCGACTTGGCGTCGGGGAACCACGCCGCCTCCCGCCGCGCCCGCTCCGGGGACAGGCCGGTCCGGATCAGCGACCGGACGGGGTTGATCAGCAGCAGCCGTTCGGGCAGCCACGGCAGTTGGAAGGCGAACATGTACCAGGACTTCAGAGCCTGAACGCTGGTGAGCATCGCCGTCAGGAACGCGGCGGGGTGCGGCACCGACAGGGCGGTCAGGCTGGCCACCCGCTCGGGGTGGGCGGCGGTCAGCGCCCAGGCCACCGCCGCGCCCCAGTCGTGGCCGACCACGTGCACCGGGCCGCCGCCGCCCCGGGCGTCGATCAGGGCGAGGACGTCGGCGACCAGCTCCTCGATGCGGTAGGCGCGGCGCCCGCGCGGGCGGGCCCCCGGGCTGTAGCCGCGCTGGTTCATCGCCAGGACGCGGTAGCCCTGCGCGGTGAGCAACGGCGTCAGCGCGTCCCAGCTGTCGGCGTGCTGGGGGAACCCGTGCAGCAGCACCACCGGCTCGCCGTCGGCGGGGCCGTTCTCGAAGACGTCGAAGACCAGCCCGTCCCGGTCGATCGTGGTCACCGGCTCACTCGCTCTCGGTCTCGGTCTCGGCCTCGGCCTGGGAATCAGAATCGGTCTCGGAATCGGCCTCCGGGGCAGGGCCGGGCCGGGTGGCGAGGCCGCGCAACAGGGTCTCGACCAGCGCGGCGTAGTGGGCGTCGTAGTCGGTGATGAACGCCATGCCGCGCAGCTCCAGGCTGGTCGCGCCGTGGCAGCCGGCCCAGATGCGCTGGGCGATCTCGCCGGGGTCGCCGGGCCGCAGGTGCCCGGTCGCGACGCCCAGCCGGACGGCGTCGACCAGGCGCTCGAACGCCGCGAGCGCCATCCCGCGGGCCCCCTCGGAGGGCTCGAACCCCGCGATCGGCAGGTCGAACATCAGCCGGTACATCGCGGGGTTGGCCAGCGCGAACGCCCGGTAGTTGCCCACCCCGGTGGTGATCCCGCCGAGGGGATCGGCGGCGTCGGGCCGGACGGTGACCGCCGCCGCGAGCTCGGCGAAGCCCTGTTCCAGCAGCGCGTTGAGGATGCCGTCCTTGGAGCCGAACCGGCTGTACACCCCCATCGGGGCCACCCCGGCGCGGGCGGCGATGTCGCGGACCGCCAGCCCGGCGGGGCCGCGTTCGTCCAGCAGCTCGCGGGCCGCCCGCAGCAGCGCCTCGCGGACGACCAGCGCCGAGGTCCGCCCCCGGCTCACCTCCCCCTCCAGGAGCGGAGGGCCGGTGACCGGAACGAGGCGGGCGACGGAGGTGAGGGCATGCGGCCATGCAACCACGCCGCCGTCGGCCGATGCGCGCGGACGGGCGGCCAACGCCGGTCCCGGCGCGGACGGCCGGGGCGGCCGGGGCGGGGCCGCCCGGGGCGGCGAGGTCACGTGACGGCTCCGCGCTGCCCTGGCACCCCCGGCACCCCCGGCTCCTCCGCCCCGCCGTCGGCCAACGGCAGAGCGTCCGGAAGGGCGCGGAGGGCCGCCAACGAGGCGTCCGTCAGGCCGAATTCCTGGCGGGGAACGCCCAGCCTCCCCGTGGCCGCGGCCCGGACGACGCGCGCCACCACCCCGGGCCCGAACAGCGTGGCCGGCGGCGCCATCATCATGATCAGGTCGAAGTACCGCGCGGACAGGTACGGGTCGCCAACGGCCGCGCGCAGCACCAGGTCGATCCAGCGCCGCGCGGCCTTCGCGCCGCGCCGTGGCCGCGCCCCGTGCAGGGCGATCCCCGGCCAGCGCAGGTCCTCGCTGCTGGCCACCATCCACGCGGTCGCGACGTTCCTGGCCAGCCGCCGCTGGAACTCCCGCTCGAAGCCCGGCCTGGTGCGGACAACGTCCGGCCGGACGCCGCCGCGCGGCGGGTCGGCGTAGTCGCGCAGGCACGCGCCGAGGACCAGCGCGTCGGTGGCGGCCACGGTCATGCCCTGGCCGTAGATCGGGTTGAACGCGCACACCGCGTCGGCGGTGGCCACGAAGCCGGGCGGCCAGCCGGTGAGCCGCTCGAAGTGGCGCAGCCGGTTGACCAGCGTGCGATGGCCCCGGACGGGGGTCAGCGGGCGGGCGACCCGTATGCACTCGTAGACGGTGGGATCGGGCAGGTCGCGGGCCCACTGGAGGAACCCCGCCTCGTCGGTGGGCGGCGCGGCCCCGGCGTACCCGCCGAGGGTGACGTGCCACTGGTCCTTCTCGATGCCCAGCACGAGCCCGCTGCGGGGGTTGTCCGGGGCCCGGCCGTTGATCACGACCCCGGACCAGTCCCCGGGGAACCCCTCGGGCCTGGCGTAGAAGCGCGAGGCGTACCCGATGCCGGAGGTGATGGTCTCCTCGGCCACCTCGCCGTAGCCCAGCTCGCGCAGCCAGTCGGGGGCCTTGGAGCGGCGCCCGCTCGCGTCGACCACCAGGTCGGCGGCGAGCACGGAGGTGGTGGCGCCGGGGGTCGCGCCGCGAGGGCGCACCCGCACGCCGGTGACCCGCGCGGAGCCGGGCCCGGCCTGCGGGCCGCCGGTGTCCAGGCCCACCACCTCCGTTCCCCCCAGCAGCCGCAGCCGGGGGTGCGCGGCCAGGCGCTCGCGGACCTGCCACTCCAGCAGGAACCGGCTGTAGACCCCGAACTCGAAGTCGAGGGGCGCGAGCGGCAGCGGCCCGAACGGCGAGACGACCTGGAACGGCACGCGGTCGCGTTCGACGGTCGCCCCGGCCGCCCTCAGGTCCCGCTCGATCCCCGGGAACAGCTCCTCGATGATCTCCCGGCCGCGCAGCAGCAGGCCGTGCGCGTGGTACGACTGCGGCACCCCGGCCCGGTGCCCCGGCGTCTCGGGGAAGCGGTCCCGGTCGAGCACGGTGACCCGATCGAAGTGGTCGAGCAGCACCCGGGCCGCGAGCAGGCCGCCCATGCCGCTCCCGATCACCACCGCGCGCCCGCGCGTCGTCCTGGCCATCACAACCTCCAGCGGAGCGGTGTCCTGATCTGTAGATCAACGTGATGTGACTATAGAACGCCGTTATATAGCTGGCAAGGCCGCGGGCGCGCCGGGCGTCGGCTGCCGGGCTCAGTCCTCCGGCCTCAGTCCTCCGGGGTCAGCAGTCCGCGCTGGTAGGCGCGGACCAGCGCGCGGGGCACGAGGTGCCGGCGGCCGTCGATGAAGACGGGCGCCAGGTCCGGCGTGGCGGCCTTCCACTGGGCCCGTCGGTGGCGGGTGTTGCTGCGCGACATCTTGCGTTTGGGGACGGCCATGCGCGGCCTGCCTTCCTAGTGAAAATGGTTTCCGTTTGCGTATCGTAGCCCCGACCCCGGCAACGCCATCCGCCCGCCCGCCGCTTGTGCGGCATGTGCGCATGTCGAGTGGGTAACTTTCGTGGTTCTCGTGAAGGCCGCGGGGGAGTGTGGGGGATGATGCTCTGGCAGGCGGGTGGGTGACTCCCGTGTGCTTCAAGGGAATTGACCGCCGTGGGGCGCACGCGGGCCGGCCCGGTGGCGACCCGGGAGGATGCACGAGGGGCGGGACATGAGAAGACGTCGCGTACAGGCGACGGCGGGCGGGGCGGCCGTGCTGGCGCTGGCCTCCGCCCTGGCGCTGACAGGCTGCGGCGGAGGGGGCGGGACCGCCGCGGATCCCTCGGGGCCGCCCGCGGCCTCGGCCGCCGGCGGGGAGAGCCCCGGCGGGAACGCGTCACCGGATCCCGGGGGCCCGGTGGACGTGGAGCCGCGGTGGCAGACGGAACTGCCGCCGGGCACGGTGGTGGAGACCGCGGCCGGGAACGACCGGGTGTACGTGGCGCTCAACGGCGACCCGCACCGCGTCGTCGCGCTGGACCCGGCGGACGGGTCGGAGCTGTGGACCTACGAGCACGGGGGCGCCGCGCGGCGCGAGGCCCCGATCGAGGACATCGAACCGGCCCCGGACGGGCTGGTGTTCGTCTCCGGCCCGGACGTCCACCGGATCGGCCTCGACGGCGAGCTGGTGTGGAGCGCCCCGGGCATCGCTGGGTCCGTCTTCGGCCCGGAGGCCGTCGCCGCGGACGACGGGGGCGTGGTCATCGGCACGGACAACGGCGCGGCCGGCCTCGCCTCCGAGGACGGCGCGAACCGGTGGACCGTCGAGGGGGAGGACGTGCACGCCCCGGGCACCCGGCTGGCCGGGGCGCAGGAGCGCCGCATCCTCCTCACCGAGGAACTGGCCATCGTGCAGGGAGGGCTGGCCGGGTACTTCACCGTGACGGCCATCGACCGCGACGGCGGGGACGTGGTCTGGCACCGGGAGACCACGGCCACCCCGCGCGCCACGCTCGCAGGCGGGGTGCTGGTCCACCAGCAGGAGCCGGGGATGCTGACCGGCGTCGACCCGGCCACGGGCGAGGAACTGTGGCGGCTGCCGGGCCTGGAGGAGGGCGACGGCCTCAACCACCCGATCTGGGTGGCCGGGGACACCGTCGTCACCCATCACATCGGAAGCATCCAGGGCGTGGACGCCGCCACCGGCACCGTCAGCTGGACCACCCCCGCGCCCGCGGCGGCCGACTTCTCCGAGCGGATCGGCACGACCCTCGGCGACGGACGCCTCGCCCTGGTCGTCGACGGCGGTCTCGCGCTGATCGCCGGGGACGGCACACTCACACAACTCGGGCTGCCCCAGCCCGGCAACCTCCAGACCGTCAACTTCGCCGCCGCGCTGGGCAACGAGGTGTACGTCACCTCCCGCACCAGCCGCACGGACGAGGGCCCCTACGCCATGGCCGTTCCGGCCGAAGGGAACGCACGATGACCCGCCCGCCGAGCCCCGCGCTCCGCCTGCCGGCCCTGGCCGCCGCCGCGCTGTCCCTGGCCCTGCTGGTACCCGCCTGCTCCTCCGACTCCGGCTCCGATTCCCGGGGCCGCCGCTCCGACGCGGGGTCCTCGGCCGGCCGGGACTCCGACGACGACCGGGACGAGGACGGCGCCGACTCGGGGAGCGGCGCCGGGGACGACGCCCCCGCCGAGGACGGGGCCCAGGGCGCGGCGGGCCTGTGGGTCGCGGTCGGCGACGGCGGCACCATCCGCACCAGCACCGACGGGAGCACCTGGACCCAGCGGGAGTCCGGCACCGAGGAGGCCCTGCGGGACGTGGCCTGGGACCCGCAGGCCGGCTGGCTGGCGGTCGGCCTGGAGGGCACCGTGCTCACCAGCGCCGACGGCGAGGTCTGGACGCCCCGGGAATCCGGCACCGAGGACCTGCTCCAGCGGGTCGAGCGGCGCGAGGGCCAGTGGGTCGCCCACCCCTACACGGGCGCCGCCATCGTCTACACCAGCGGCGACGGCACCTCCTGGCAGCAGGCCGACCAGCCCTCCCTCGCCGGAGCCTCCGGCCCCGCGCGGCTGACCGACCTGGCCACCGACGGGCAGGGGACCTGGCTGGGCATCGGCGAGGGCGGCACCTACGCCGGCCTCATCGCCCGCAGCACCGACGACGGCGTCGCCTACGAGGGCGTCGCGGGTTCCCCCGGCTTCCTGACCGGCATCACCTACGGCGACGGCCAGTGGGTCGCCGTGGGCGCCCGGGCCGGCACGCCGTTCACGGCCACCAGCGCCGACGGGCTCAGCTGGACCAACACCGACCTGCCCGACACCGAGGGGCTGTGGAACCCCTTCCAGCTCAGTGACATCGCCTACGACGGCACCGGCCGCTGGGTCCTGGTCGCGGAGGACGGCGCGATCTACTCCGGCCCCGACCCGGCGACCTGGACCCGCCACACCGTGGAACGCCAGGCGTTCCTCCACGGCATCGCCTTCGCCCCGAGCTGAGGGAGCGGCCGGGGTGACGGCGCGCGGCCCGAGTGCTCCGCCGTCGAGGGCCGGCACCGCCGAGCCGGCCCGGACTTCGCGAGCTTCGCCCCGGAGGAGTCCGCCCGGACCGCCGAGCGGGCCTTTCCCCGGCCGCGCGTCCCGCCGGTCAGTGCTCCGGGCCGGGGGCGCCGATGGCAAAGACGTTCATGAGCTGGGCGAGAGTTCGGTAGTAGCCGACCAGGACGGTCAGTTCGAGAACGCCCGCCCGGCCGAGCCCGTCCTCGGCCGCCGCGTAGTCCGCGTCGCCCCAGGGGCGGTCGTCGCGCAGCAGCCGCCGGCACAGGGCGTAGGCCGCCGTCTCGGCCGGGTCGGCGGAGGTGAACGTGCCCGCGCGCAGGGCGGCCAGCTCGGGGTCGGTGAGCCCGGCCGCGCGCCCGACGCGCTCGTGTGCGTACCGTTCGAAGGCGCAGTCGGTGGCGGCGGCGACGGCGAGAATCGCGATCTCGCGGACGCGGTCGCTCATCCGGGTCCGGTAGCGCACCGCGGCGCCCAGCGCCTGGAGCGGGCCGCCGAGTGCGGGCGCGTGCAGCATCACTCCGAAGGGGCCGTTGAGCGCGCCGCCCGCGTCCTGGAGGGCGAACTGCTGCGGCCCGGCGGCGCGCGGACCGGAGGTGATGCTCCGGCGGAGGGCGCGCTGCTCGTCGTCGAGGTCCGCGGGCGTCAGCCGCGGCAGGCGTTCGGCGCTCACCGCTCCTCCTCGGCGGGCGCGTCGGTCGCGCAGGAGATCAGCAGCCGGGCGGTGTCCCGGATGTGCGCGCCGAGCCGTTCGGCGGCCAGGTCCGCGTCGCGCGCGAGGGCCGGCTCCAGCAGCTCGCGGTGGTCGGCGGTGGCCCGCTCGCGGGCGCGTCCTCCGAGGGAGACGGACCACTGCCGGTAGAGCTCCCCCTCCTGGCGCAGGGCGCGGGCCATGGTCAGCAGGCGCCGGTTGCGGCAGCCGCGGAGCAGGGCGTCGTGGAAGGCGGCGTGGGCGGCGTTCCAGGCGTCGGACGGCCGGTCGGGGTCGTCGGGGCCGATCAGGCGGGTGCGTTCCAGCACGTGGAAGGCGGCCACGAGGGCCGCCTCCCAGGCCATGTCGCCGTCCCGCACGGACAGCCGCAGCACCTGCGTCTCCATCCCGGCCCTGGCCTCGGCGAGGTCGGCCAGGTCCGCGTGGGAGAGGGACACCACCCGGTAGCCCTGGTGCGGGGCCGAGGTCACCAGGCCCTCGGCCGCCAGCCGGGCCAGTGCCTCCCTGGTCGCTCCCACGTTGGTGGAGTAACGGCCGCGCAGCTCGGCGAACTTCAGCCGGGTCCCCGGTGTCAGCCGGCCGGCCAGGATGTCGGCCCGCAGCCCGGCGTAGACCTCGTCGACGCGGGTCGGGATTCCCTCTTTCACCAACATACGAAGAACGCTAGCAGAGAAGGAAAACGCTGCAAAGTTTCGAAAAAACGTTGACGTGTCGAACGGCCGGGTCCACGATGGCGCCTACCCATTCTTCGACCGCTCGGTCCGCCGACGTGCCGAGACAGGAGTGCACCCGTGGCGCACGCGCACCAAGTAACCCCATCGGTCTCCCCTTCGGTTTCCCCGCCGCCGGACCTCCGGCGGGCGTGGCTGATGACCGCTCTGCTGATGCTCTTCATGGCCTTCAACTTCTGGGACAAGGCCGTCCTCGGGCTCGCCGCCGTCCCGATCATGGAGGAGCTGGACCTCAGCAACTCCACCTACGGCCTGGCGAGCAGCAGCTTCTACCTCCTGTTCACGGTGACCTCGGTCCTCGTCGGCCTGATGGCGAACAAGGTCCGCAGCAAGTGGGTCTTCGTCGTGCTGGCCCTGCTGTGGGCCGTCGCCCAGCTCCCGATGCTGATCGGCGCCACCGTCGCCGCGCTCTTCGCCAGCCGGATCTTCATGGGCGCCGCCGAAGGGCCGGCCAACCCGCTCACCGTGCACACCGCGCAGGCATGGTTCCCGCCCGAGCGGCGGAGCCTGCCCACCGCCCTGACCCAGATCGCCTCCGGGCTCGGCGCCATCACCGCCGCCCTGATCCTGACCTGGGTCATCACCGAGCACGGCTGGCGCTGGGCCTTCGCCGTCACCGCCCTGCTCAGCGCCGCCTGGGCGGTGGTCTACGCAATCCTCGGCAAGGACCGCCCCGTGGACACCCACGCGGCGCCGGCCGCTCCCGCCGATGTCCGGGAGGGCGGGGAGAGCGGAGGGGGCGAGGAGGCGCGCGTCCCCTACCGCCGCATCCTGCTGAGCCCCACCTTCCTCGGCTCCCTCGCGATGACCTTCGCCGCCGCCTGGTGCCTGGCCGTGGTCCTGGCCTGGCTGGTGCCGTACTTCGTCCGGATCGTGGGCTACGACCCGTCCGACGCGGGCAACATGGTGATTCCCCCGAACGTGGTCAGCATCGTCGCCATCCTCGTCCTCGGCGCCCTCTCGGGGCGCCTGATGGCCCGGGGCACGGCCGACCGCGTGCCGCTGGGGGTGCTCACCGGGGCCATCGTGGCGGTGGGCGGCGTGTTCGCGGTGCTGATTCCCCACCTCGGCGACGGGTTGTGGCTGGTCTGCGGCGTCTCGCTGGCAGCCGGCCTTCCGATGGTCGCGATGACCTCCGCCTACAACGCGGTGGGCCGGATCTGTCCACCCGGGCAGCGCGGCGCGGTGCTGGGCACGCTGTACGGGCTGTACTCCCTGGGCAGCGTCTCCGGCCCCTACGCCATGGGCCTGATCCTCGACCACGCCCCCGACCTCGCCACCGGCTACGACCGCGGCTTCACCGTGCTCGGCGTCATCGTCATGGCGGGCGGCCTGTGCGCGGCCCTGTGCGTCAACCCCGAGGGCGACCGCCGGGCCTGGGCCGCGCCCGCGACCTGATCAGGCGGGACGAAGACCGTCCGGCGATCTTTTCGAAAGTAAATTGACGTGCCGAACGCGTGGCGGCCACGAAGCGGGCTGCCTCGCGGCACGTCGCGAGCTGCGGGACAGGAGCTGACGCATGACCCACACCCCCACGGACACCGACGTCATCGTCGTGGGAGGCGGCCCCTCGGGACTCACCACGGCCAGTGAGCTGGCTCTGGCCGGGGTCCGGGTGACCGTGCTGGAACGCCGGACCCGGCCCGTGGAGTCCCGGGCCGGCACCGTCCTGCCACGGGTCCTGGAACTGCTCGACGCCCGCGGCCTGGCCGACCGCTTCATCGAGCGCGCCAGGGCCATCAAGGAGAACCCGCTCATCCCCGTCCACATCTGGGCCGGGATGCAGCCGGTGCACTGGCACCACCTGAACTCCCGCTTCGGCTTCCGGCTGATCATGCCCCAGAACATCACGGAGGAACTGCTCCTCGAACGCGTCCGCGAGCAGGGCGTCCCCGTCCGGCACGGCGTCCACGCGGAGAGCGTCACCCAGGACGGCGACGGCGTCCGCGTCACCGCGGCGGAAGAGGGCGGCGAGCGCGTCGAGCTGACGGCCCGCTACGTCGTGGGCGCGGACGGCGGGCGTTCCACCGTGCGGCAGCAGGCCGGCATCGGTTTCGAGGGGCACGGCGCCACCTTCACCGGCATCGTCGCCGACCTCCGCGCCGAGCGCCTCGGCCCGGACTGGCGGCTGATGACGGACAACGAGCACGGCTGGATCACGTCGTTCCCCTGGGGACGCGACGGCGAGCAGCTCATCCGGTTCAACATCGTGCACGCCGAACGCCGCCACGCCCCGCAGGAGGAGCCGGTCACCGAGGAGGAGGTGCGCCGCTGCCTGCGCGAGATCACCGGGGAGGAGATCGCGTTCGACGGCCTGCGCTGGGCCTCCCGCTTCACCGACGCGCTCCGCCTGGCCACCGCCTTCCGCGACCGGCGGATCCTGCTCGTCGGCGAGGCAGCCCGCATCCACTACCCGGCCAGCGGCGTCGGCATGAACTTCTGCATCCAGGACGCCTTCAACCTCGGCTGGAAGCTGGCCGCCGTGGTCAGGGGCCACGCCGGGGACAGCCTCCTCGACACCTACGAGGAGGAGCGCCGCCCCGTCGCCGAGGAGCTGCTGCGCAGCGTCGAGGCCCAGTGCGCCGTCCAGTTCGACTTCACGCCCGAGGGCGTCGCGTTCAAGCGGATGTTCGCCGAGCACCTCATGCCGCTGCCCGAGGTCAACAGCCGCCTCGCGCACGAGCTGAACGGCCTCACCTTCCCCTATCCCTCCCCGCCCGGCAGCCACCCGCTGGCCGGGCGACGTGCCCCGGACCTGGAGCTGGTCACCCGCGACGGCGTCCGCCGCGTCCACGAACTCCTGCGCGGCCAGGAGTTCCTGCTCATCGACTGCGCCGGCGACGACGCCTACGCCGGCCTGGACACCACCGGCCTGCCCCTGCGCACCGTCAGCGGGGCCGCCGTCCTGACCGGCCCGGAACTCCGGAGCGTCCGCAGCCTGCTGATCCGGCCCGACGCCTATGTCGCGTGGGCCGACGAGCTGCCGCCCTCGCCCGCCCGCGCCGCCGACGCGGTCAAGCGCTGGATCGGGGCGGCGCGTTGAACGCCACCCTCATCACCGGCGGGCACGTGCTGACGATGGACCCGGCCCTCGGCGAGCTGCCCGCTGCCGACGTCCTCGTCACCGACGGCACCATCCACGCCGTGGGCACGGGCCTGACGCCGCCCCCCGGCGCCGAGGTCCTCGACGCCACCGGCACGATCGTCATGCCCGGATTCACCGACACGCACCGGCACACCTGGCAGACCGCCGTCCGCCACGCCTACGCCGACATCGACCCCCTCCAGTACTTCGCCGAGATGCTCGGCCCCATCGGCGCCGCCTACAGCCCCGAGGACACGTACACCGGCACCCTGCTCGGCGCCCTCTCCGCCCTCGACGCCGGCATCACCACCCTCGTCGACTGGGCGCACGTGATGAACACCCCCGACCACGCCGACGCCTCCGTCCAGGCCCTCGCCGAGTCGGGCATCCGCGCCGTCTTCGCCCACGGCTGGCCGCTGACCCCCGAGTGGACCCGCGACAGCGCCCTGCCCCACCCCGCCGACATCCGCCGCGTCCGGGAGCGCTGGTTCGCCTCCGGGGAGGGACTCCTCACCCTGGCCATGGCCGCCCGGGGCCCGGAGATGGCCCGGCCCGAGGTGTGGCGTGCGGACCTGCGGCTGGCCCGGGAACTCGGCCTGCGCACCACCGTCCACGTCGGCGCCTACGCCCACAACGCCGGCCGCCGCGCCGTGGCCGGGATGGCGCGGGCGGAGGCGCTCGGCCCGGACCTGACGTTCGTCCACTGCTGCCGCTGCGACGACGACGAGCTGGCGATGATCGCGGACGCCGGAGCGAGCGTCTCGCTGGGCGTCCACTGCGAGCTGAACTCGACGGGGATGGGCGACATCCCCCTGGACCGGCTGCTGGCCGCCGGGGTGCGGCCCGGGCTCAGCGGTGACACCGAGACCAAGTGCGCGGGTGACCTGTTCACCCAGATGCGGCTGCTGCTCGCGTACTACCGCTCCTGGACCGGGGGCGGCCACTCCCGGCTGCCCGGCGAGCCGCCCGCCCTCACCACCCGGGACGTCCTGGAGTTCGCCACCCTCGCCGGCGCCCGCGCGGCCGGCCTGGCCGACCGGACCGGCTCCCTCACCCCGGGGAAGCAGGCCGACATCCTCCTGATCCGCGCCGGCGACCTCAACCTCGCGCCCGTCACCGACCCCGCCGCGGCCGTCGTCCTCGCCGCCCACCCGGGGAACGTGGACACGGTCCTGGTCGGCGGCCGGACCCTCAAGCGCGGCGGACGCCTGCTGGCGGGGGACCTGCCCGGTCTCCTGGAACGCGCGGAACGCTCCCGCCGCCGCGTCCTCGGCCTCGTCGCGCGCCTGCGGGGTGCCGCCGCATGAGCGCGCGCTTCGCCGTCCGGCTCGTGCCGGACCTGCTCTACGCCGCGCCCGGCGGCACGGAACTCCGCCTCGACCTCCACATACCCCTGACCGAGAGCCCGCCGCCCGTCGTGCTCTACCTGCACGGCGGCGGCTGGCTCACGGGCAGCCGCGCCGACCACCCGCAGCGGCTGACCCGCCTCGCCCGGCACGGCGTCGCCGTCGCCAGCGCCGACTACCGCTTCGCCCACCGCGCACCCTTCCCCGCGCAGCTCGACGACGCCCGCGCCGCCCTGCGCCGACTGCGCCGGGAGGGACCGGCGCACGGCTTCGACGGCGGCAGGGCCGGCGTCTGGGGCGCCTCGGCCGGTGCCCACCTCGCGGCCCATCTCGCCCTGACCCCCGGGCCGCCCGGAACGGCCGTCCGCGCCATGGTCGGATTCTTCGGCACCTACGACCTCACCTCGGCGGCGGCCCACCTGCGCCCCGATCCCGGCCTGCCGCTGCCGGCCGCGCTGCGCGACACGGCGTGGCCGGCGGGCCTCCCGGACCCGCCGGCAACGCGCCTGCGCCAGGCCCTGCTGGCCGGCGTTCCCGAGGCCGAGCTGACCGAGGAACACCTGGCCGCGCTCAGCCCCCTCACCCGCGTCCACCGCGACGCCCCGCCGATGCTGCTCCTGCACGGCACGGGCGACGCGGTCACCGCCCCCGGGCAGAGCCTCCGGATGGCGGAAGCGGTCCGCGCCGCGGGCGGCCACGCCGAGACCGTGCTGCTCCCGGGAGCCAACCACGAGGACCCCGCCTTCGACACGGACCCGGCCCTGTCCGCCGTCGCCGCGTTCCTGGCCGGCCGCCTGTAGGGGGCCGTGCCCGCGCGGTGCGCACCGGGAGCCCGGGGCGGAAGGTCCGGGCCCGCGGCGGGCGTCAGCGTATGGCGTCGTCCAGCCAGGCCAGCAGGTCGGCGACGACCTCCCCTCGGTTGGTCTCGTTGAACAGTTCGTGGCGGGCGCCCGGGTAGGTGCGGTAGGTCAGCCGGTTCAGGCCGGCCTTCCGGTACCGCTCGACGAGGAGGTCGCTGAGCGACAGGTGGGCGTTGAGCGGGTCCTGGTCGCCGACCAGGACGTACACGGGCAGGTCCTCCGGGATGCCGATCGGCTCGGCGAGGCGGGAGGACGCGGCCGTGTACAGCTCGGCCATGGCCGTGTCGTCGAGGGTGAAGCCGCACCAGGGGTCGGCCAGGTAGGCGTCGACCTGCGCCTCGTCGCGGCTGAGCCAGTCCGCGTCCGTCCTGGCGGGCTGGAAGGGGGCGTTGAACGCGGCCATCACGTCGGGGCCCGCCTCGGCCAGCCGCGCGAAGAGCCCGTCCACGGCCGTGGTCCCGCTCAGCACCAGGACGTCGGCCAGGCCGGGGTGGTCCATCACGTACTGCTGGGCGGCGAACGAGCCGAGGCTGTGGCCGAGCAGCACCAGCGGCACGCCGGGGTGGCGCTGCCTCACCGTCGCGGAGAGGGTCGCGAGGTCCTCGACGAGCCGGTTCCAGCCGTCGTCCCCGAGGACGCCGGGGCCGGCGTGCATGCTCAGCCCGTGGCCGCGGTGGTCGTCGGCGTAGACGGCGTAGCCGCGGGCGGCCAGCGCCTGGGCGAGGGGGGCGTAGCGGGCGGAGTGCTCGCCCATGCCGTGGGCGATCTGGACGACGCCGCGCGGCGGGCCCTCCGGCAGCCATTCGCGTACGTGGAGGGTGACGTCGTCGCTGGTGGTGAAGGTGAACATGGCGGTCCCTGAGGGGTCGGGCGGTGGTGGCTGGATGGCGCGCTTGAGGATCTTGCCGGTGGCCCCCTTGGGGAGGGCGGGCAGGAACCACACGCGCCGGGGATATTTGTAGGCGGCGACGCGCCGCTGGACGAAGTCGCGTATCTCGTCGGCGTCGGCGCGGGTGCCCGGCTTGAGGGCGACGGCCGCGGCGACCTCCTCGCCGAGGCGGTCGTGGGGGACGCCGATGACCGCGGCCTCGGCGACGGCGGGGTGTTCGTAGAGCACCTCCTCCAGCTCGCGCGGGTAGACGTTGTACCCGCCGCGGATGATGAGGTCCTTGGTGCGGTCCACGATATAGAGGTATCCGTCCTTGTCCTGGCGGGCGAGGTCGCCCGTGCGCAGCCAGCCGTCGGGGATCGTCTCGAAGGTCTCCCTGGGGCGGTTCCAGTAGCCGTGCATCAGGTTCGGGCCGCGGACGGCGATCTCGCCGACCTCGCCGGTGCCGACCTCGGCACCGGCGGCGTCGAGCAGCCGCACCGCGACGTCCCGGACGGGCGTGCCGATGGAGCCGGCCTTGCGCGGGCGGTCGGGGTGGTTGAAGGAGACCAGGGGGGACGTCTCCGAGAGGCCGTAGCCTTCCAGGATCACGCAGTCGAACGTCTTCTCGAAGCCGTGCAGGACCTCGACAGGAAGCGAGGCGCCGCCGGAGACGCACAGGCGCAGGCTGGAGACGTCGGCCGCGGCGGCGCCGGGGTGGTGGAGCAGCCCGGCGTACATGGTGGGCACGCCGTCGAAGACGGTCACCCGGTCCCGGGCGATGATCTCGAAGACGCCGCCGGGGTCGAAGCGGGGCATCAGGGTGAGGCAGGCGCCGCTGAGCACGGCGGAGTTCATGGCGCAGGTCTGCCCGAAGGTGTGGAAGAGGGGCAGCGCTCCGAGGATCACGTCCTTGGGGCCCAGGTGCTGGATGGTCGCGACGTTGACCGCGCAGTTGTGGGCAAGCGCGCCATGGGTGAGGGCGGCACCCTTGGGCCGGCCCGTCGTCCCCGAGGTGTAGAGGATCACGGCGATGTCGCCGTCACGGCGGTCCGCCTCGTAGCCGGCCCGGGCGGGCGCCTCGCCTTCGGGCGCCTCGAAGGCGCCGGGGAGGACCCCGACCAGCCGGACGCCGGCCGCGGCTGCGCCTTCGGCGGCCTCGCCGGGGCCCTCGTGCCAGGCGTAGATGAGGGCGGCGCCCGAGTCCTGGAGGTGGTACGCGGTCTCCCGCTCCTTCAGCAGCGGGTTCAGCGGGACCACGACGCCGCCGGCCCGCAGCACGCCGTAGTAGAGGGCGACGAACTCGGGGACGTTGGGCAGCATCAGGGCCACGCGGTCGCCGGCCGCCAGGCCCCGGCCGCGCAGCTCGGCGGCGACGCGGGCCGAGACGCGGTCGAGGCCGGCGTAGGTCAGCTCACGCTCGCCCAGGCGCACGGCGGCGCGGTCCGGGAAGCGGCGGGCCGCTTCGATCAGATTCCTCGCCAGGTTTGTCACGACGCATCTCCCCGGATATCAGCCATTGACATCCGCGTCATGGTGCGCCGTCGGACCGCCGGTCGGCCATGGCGCCGCTCACAGAGTTCGCCCCGGCGCTTTGTCGCTGGGAACAATCAGCGCCCGGGTCCCGAGACGATCGAGGGTGGTCGACAATGTCGAACGCCAGTCACTCGAACCGTTCGCCGTATAAGAGGTATGCGCTCGCGCCGGCAGGCGACAGATCGGAGATCCGGCAGGTCAGGAAGGGGGCCGGGGTGCGGGGCGCGATTCGGCAGCGATTCGGCAATGTCGAACGAATCTCTTGATTGCCGCCATCGGCCGACCTAGAGTGCGGCAGCACTTCACCCCGACCTTTGTGAGGAATCACCATGCTTTTCAGACCGGCAGCGGCCCTGACGGCCGCCGCGATACTCGTCTCCACGGCCGCCTGCGCCTCCGACAGCGACTCCGGCGGTGACGGCGGCACCGTCACGGTCGGCGCGATCCTGTCCATGTCCGGGGTCTACTCGACGCTCGGCCCGGCGCAGCGGAACGCCATGGACCTGGGCGTCCAGGCGCTCAACGAGACGGGCTTCACCGTCGCCGGCGAGCAGTACGAGCTGGAGATCAGCTACGCCGACGACGGGTCCGACCCGGCCACCACCGGCGTGACCGCCCTGCGGGAGATGACCCAGGCCCAGGAACTCCCGGTCATCGCCTACGGCTTGGGCTCGGCGACCTACGTGCCGCAGCTCGAACGCACGCCCGTCCCGATGATCAACGTCCTGGACAGCTCGTACCCCAGCATCCTCGACCTGAACGAGAACCTCTTCCTCACCCGCGGCGGCTCGCCGACCTATGTGCCGGGCTGCCTCCACTACGCCAGGGAGGAGCTCGGCGCCGCCTCCGTCTCGGTCATCACCGCCTCGGGCGAGCCCTACGGCGAGGGCCTGACCCAGCTGGTCCAGGAGTCGGCCGGGCGGGAGGGCGTGGAGATCGCGGCGAGCAGTGAGTTCCCGCTGGGGGCGACCGACTACAGCAACGCGATCGGCGAGGCGGTGGCGGCGGACCCGGACGCGATCTACCTGAGCAGCGTGACGGGCGTGATCCTGCCGGTCCTCAAGCAGCTTCGGCAGTCCGGCTACGACGGCCCCGTCCTGCACAGCAGCGGCGTCAACCCCGAACAGGCCGAGGAGATCCTCGGCAGTGGCTTCGACACGATCATGACGAACAATTACGACTGTGCCGGAACGCTGCCCACCACCTCGGCCAACCCCGCGACGAGCGCGTTCGCCGAGGATTACCAGGCCGCCTACGACGAGTACCCGCAGGATCTGACCATGTGGGCCTACGACTTCCCCTTCATCGTCGCCGAGGCGATGGAACGGGCCGGGACCACGACCGACCCGCAGGCGATCACCGAGGCGCTGCACGAGATCGAGGTGCCCGAGGGCACCGTCAGCGGCTGGATTGCCGGTGAGGACGGGCGGCTCTTCACGGACCGCGGCGCCCGCACGGCCTCGGAGGTCACCACCTGGTGCTCCGGTCAGCAGACCATCGACAGCGCCCTCACCTTCGATGTCGTCGACGGCGAGATCGTGTCGCCCGAGCTCGCGGCGGACCCCTGCTCATGAGTCAGGTTCTCGTCAACGGCGTCTTCCTCGGCTGTCTGTTCGCCGTCATCGCCGTCGGGCTCACCCTCGTCTACGGCGTGATGGAGGTGCCCAACTTCGCGCACGCCGGCGTCATCGTCCTGGCCGCCTACACCACCTGGTGGGCCAGTGACGCCGGAGCCCCCTTCGTCCTCGCCGCCCTGGCCGGGATCGCCTGCGGCGGCGCGGTCTCGGTGCTGACCGAGGTGCTGGCCTACCGGTGGATCATCGACAACCCCGCCGCCGCGCCCGCCGTCGCCCTCGGGCTGCTGCTGATCCTCCAGAACACCGCGCTGCGGATGTACGGCGGGGACGGCCGTTCGCTGGACACCCCCTACGACGACGCGCTTCTGGAGTTCGGCGGGGTGTCGCTGTCCGGCGTGAGGATCGCGCTGATCGTGCTGGCGTTCGCGTCCCTTGCCGCCCTGCACCTGCTGCTGACGCGCACGTCGCTGGGCCGGGCGATGCGGGCGGTCGCCCAGGACCGGGAGGCGGCGGCCATGCTCGGCATCCCGATGCGCCGGCAGTTCACGCTCGCCTTCCTCATCGCGGGACTGCTGGCCGGCGTCGCGGCCGTCGCCTACGCGCCGACCTTCCAGGTCTCGCCCTACATGGCCGACACGGTTCTGCTCAGTGCCTTCGTCGTCGTGGTCCTCGGGGGAATGGGCAGCGTGGGCGGCGCGGTGGCCGGCGGGATGGTCCTCGGCATCGCCGAGAGCCTGGGCTCGGCCTACGTCAGCTCCTCCTACCAGAGCGCCTTCGGATTCCTCCTCCTCGTGACCGTCCTCGTCTGGCGCCCCTCGGGGCTCGCCGGCGCCCAGGCAAGAAGGGTGGCCTGACGTGCACACCTCCGCACCACTGAACGGACCGCCGCCCTGGCTGCGGCACGGAGGGGCCCTGGGCGGAATCGCCGCGCTGGGCCTGCTCGCCCACGGGATGCTGACCTCGCTCGAAGGCGAGCAGGGCCAGGTCGCGCTGCTCGCCGTGATGTGGACCATCGCCCTCACCGGCCTGAACCTGGTCCAGGGGCTCGGGGGTTACCCGAGCCTGGCGCACGCGGCGTTCTACGGCGGCGGCGCCTACCTCTCGGCGATCCTCCTCGAAGAGGGCCTGTCCATGACCGTGGCCGCGCTCCTCGCGGTCACCGGGACCATGCTGGCCGGGCTGGTCGTCGCCCTCGTCTTCAGCCGCACCCGCGGCCAGTACTTCGCCATCGGCACCCTCTTCTTCACCGCCGTCATCACCCTGGTCCTCACCAACGCCACCGACTGGACCGGTGGCCCCAACGGCCGCCCCGTCGACCTCGGCTACACCCTGGACGACACCATCACCCTGATGGCCCTCTCCCTCTCCGTGGCCCTGGCCCTGTACTACGTCCTGGCCCGCAGCCGCCTCGGGGCCCGCCTGCGCGCCATCCGCGAGGACGAGGACCTCGCCCAGCACCTCGGCGTCCCGACCGCCCGCGTCAAACTCCTCGCCTTCGTCCTCTCCGCCGGCTTCGGCGCCTGGGCCGGCGTCCTCTTCGCCCAGTACAACGGCGTCATCGCCCCCTCCCAGTTCTCCTTCACCCAGAGCTTCCTCATGTTCGTCGCCATCGGCCTCGCCGGAGCGGGACGCCTCCTGGCCCCCGTCGTCGGCAGCGCCGTCGTCCTCACCCTCACCCAACTCCTCGACCTGGGCCCCGGAGTCAGCCAGATCGTCCTCGGCGTCCTCTTCGTCGCCGTCACCCTCGTCGCCCCCGAGGGCATCCTCGGCGGACTCGCCGCCCTCTGGCACCGCCTGCGCCCCGCCGTCCTCACCGGCGGGGCCCGGAAGGAGGCCGCCACCCCATGACCACACTGCTCCACGCCCAGGGACTCACCAAGAAATTCGGCGGCGTCGCCGCCGTCGACGACGTCTCCTTCACCCTCGACGCGGGCTCGATCCTCGGGCTCATCGGTCCCAACGGCTCCGGCAAGACGACGCTGCTGAGCATCCTCGCCGGCACGCACGCCCCCACGGCCGGCACCGTGAGCCTCGACGGGCGCACGGCGTCCGGGCGCGGCGCCCACCGGGCGGCCCGGGCCGGGATCGCCCGCACCTTCCAGACCACCCGCCTCTTCCCCACCTGGACCCTCCGCGACAGCCTCCGCCTCGCCCACGGCGAACGGAACAGGCGGCAGCCGGGGCGGCACACGACCTGGCCGGACGAGGAACTGGCCCGCGTTCTCGCCCTGGACGGACTGCTGGACCGCCCCTGCGCCGGTCTCACCAGCGCCGCCCAGCGGCTGGCGATGATCGCCCTCGCCCTGGCCACCGGGCCTCGCGTCCTCCTCCTGGACGAACCCGCCGTCGGCATGGACCACAACGAGGCGGACATCCTCGGCGAGGCCGTCCGCCGGGTCGCCGACGACCTGGGCGTGGGCGTCGTCGTGGTCGATCACAACATGCGTTTCCTCATGCCCCTGGCCGACACCGTGCTGGTCATGGCCGCGGGTGCCGTCCTCGCCACCGGCACCCCCGAGGAGATCCGCACCGACAAAGCCGTCATCACCTCCTACCTGGGAGGAGCCTGAGCATGCTCACCGTCCACGACCTCACCGTCGCCTTCGGCCCCACCACCGCCGTGCGCGACCTCACCCTCCACGCCGGGACCGGCACCGTCACCGGCATCCTCGGCGCCAACGGCGCCGGCAAGACCACCACCCTCCTGGGCATCCACCACCGCGTCCCCCGGCGCACCGGCCGCATCACCCTCGACGACCAGGACGTCACCGCGTACGACACCACCGCCCTGGTGCGTGCCGGCATCGCGCTGTGCCCCGAGAACCGGCGGCTGTTCCCCAACCTGACCATCGAGGACAACCTGCTGCTGGGGGCCTACGGGCAGGGACGCGTGACCTGCCGAAGGCGCCTGGAGCGCATCTACGGGCGTTTCCCCTGGCTGCACGGACGCCGCGACGAAGCCGCCGGACGCCTCAGCGGCGGCCAGCAGCAGACCGTCGCTATCGCCCGCGCCCTCATGTCCGAACCCCGCCTCATCCTCCTGGACGAACCCTCAAGCGGTCTTTCCCCCGTCGCCGTGGACGAGGTCGGCCAGGTCCTCCACGACATCGCAGCCGAGGGCACCACGATGCTCCTGGTCGAGCAGAACGTCCGCCTCGTCGAGACGCTGTGCACCACCGCCTACGTCCTCGCCCACGGCCGGATCACCGCCCACGGCCCGGTCGCCGAACTCCTCGGCACCGACACTGTGTCCGACGCCTACCTGGGGACGGCGGGCTGACGAACCGGCCGGGCCCGGCGGCGGCGAGCC
The DNA here is from genome assembly GCF_031845405.1 of Streptomyces boetiae. Lineage (NCBI taxonomy): Bacteria > Bacillati > Actinomycetota > Actinomycetes > Kitasatosporales > Streptomycetaceae > Streptomyces > Streptomyces boetiae. The sequence continues at coordinate 87,261 of NZ_JAVREN010000012.1, read as the reverse complement.
GCCCGCCGGGCCCGACGGGCGTTCAGGCGGTAACGCCCGGGGCGGCGTAGTCGTAGAAGCCCCGGCCGCTCTTCCGGCCGAGCCTGCCGGCGGCGACCATCCGGCGCAGCAGCGCGGGGGCCGCGTACAGGGGCTCCTTGAACTCCTCGTACATGGACCGGGCCACGGCCTGGGCGGTGTCGAGGCCGATGAGGTCGAGGAGGCGCAGGGGGCCCATGGGGTGGGCGCAGCCCAGTTCCATGCCCCGGTCGATGTCGTCCGCGGCGGCGACGCCGGACTCCAGCATCCGGACGGCGGCGAGCAGGTAGGGGATCAGCAGGGCGTTGACCACGAAGCCCGACTGGTCCGAGGCGAGGATGGCCTCCTTGCCGAGCTGCGCGGTGGCCAGATGCCGGGCGCGGTCGAGGGTTTCCGTGCTGGTGGTCAGCGCGGGGATCAGCTCGACCAGCCGCTGCACGGGCACGGGGTTGAAGAAGTGCAGGCCGACGACCCGGTCCGGGCGCCGGGTGGCGACGGCGAGGTCGACGATCGGGATGGACGAGGTGTTGGTCGCGAGGATGGCCTCGGGGTCGGCGACCGCCTTGTCCAGGGTGCGGATGACGTCGGTCTTGACGGCGGGGTTCTCGGCGACGGCCTCGATGACGAACTGGCGGTCGGCCATGTCGCCGAGGTCGTGGGTGAAGGCGAGGCGGGAGCGGGCGGCGTCCCGCTCGGCGCCGGTGATCTTGCCTCGCTCGACCGCGCGGTCCAGGGAGGCGGTCAGACGCCGCCGTCCGGCGCGGACGGCGTCCGGGGTGGCCTCGGCGACGAGGACCTCGATGCCGCGCAGGGCGGCGACCTCGGCGATGCCGGAGCCCATCAGGCCGCAGCCGACGACGCCGAGACGGGAAATGGCTTCCATGGTGTCTCCAGAGGTAAGGGAGGCGGAGCGCGCCCATGGAGGAGCATATGGCACTTGGTGTCGCTCTTGAAGGTACTGAGTGCCTTCTAGGTGGGGCTGTCGCCTCTGGCCGCGGCCTCGACCTCCTGGACGACCCGCCACATCGGGGCGCCGCGCCGCGCGACCACGACCACCACGTCGGCGGGCGGCCCCGGGTCGCCGAAGGACTCCCGGACGTAGGCCATCGCCTCGTCCATGGCGGCGGTGGCGTCGTCGTCGCCGCCCGACCGCAGCCAGGAGCGGAGGGCGTTGTTGTGCGCGGCGACCACCGCGGCGGCGATGACATCGGCGCGCAGGGAGCCGCCGGGCCGGCCGGCGAAGCGGGTGCGCAGGTACTGGGCGAGGGTGCGCTCGTACCTCCAGACGACGGCCAGCTCGTGGGTGCGCAGCCCGGGGACCTTCCGGGTCAGCCGGTAGCGCTGGACGGAGAACTCCGGGTTCTCCGCGTACATGCGCAGCACCAGGCGGGCGGCCTCGCAGACCCGCTCGACCGGGTGGCCGTCGTCGTCGGCGGCGAGGAAGCGGGTCATGTCGGCCAGGCACCGGTCGTGATCGGGGAAGACGACCGCTTCCTTGGACGGGAAGTGGCGGAAGAACGAGCGGCGTCCCACCCCGGCGCGCGCGACGATGTCGTCGATGGTGGTCTGCTCGAAGCCGCGCGCGAGGAAGAGCTGGAACGCGGCCTCGACGATGGCCTCCCGCATCGGCGGCTTCGCCGTCCCGCTCTCCGTCGCCTGCTTCCGGCCGCGTGCCTCGGTCATGGCGGGAACATAACACCGGCATGACGCGATGGCACTCAGTATGCATAATCGAGGGTACTGAGTGCCATTCCTGGCGTTCCCGTTCCCCCCTTCTCCCACTGGAGCCCCGATGCATCAGGATTTCGATCTCTACCGCCCGTCGGAGGAGCATGTGCTGCTCCGGGAGTCCGTGCGTGCGCTGGCGGAGGCGAAGATCGCCCCGTACGCGGCCGAGGTCGATGAGGAGGGGCGTTTCCCCCGGGAGGCCCTGGACGCGCTGGTCGCTGCCGACCTGCACGCGGTGCACGTCCCCGAGGAGTTCGGCGGCGCCGGCGCCGACGCCCTGGCCACGGTGATCGTGATCGAGGAGGTCGCGCGGGTGTGCTGTTCCTCCTCCCTGATCCCGGCCGTCAACAAGCTCGGCTCGCTCCCGGTGGCCCTTTCGGGCTCCAAGGAGCTGAAGGCCAGGTACCTCACGCCGCTGGCCCGCGGCGAGGCGATGTTCTCCTACTGCCTGTCCGAGCCGGACGCCGGCTCCGACGCCGGGGGCATGAAGACCCGCGCGGTCCGCGACGGCGACCACTACGTCCTCAACGGCGTCAAGCGCTGGATCACCAACGCCGGCGTCTCCGAGTACTACACCGTCATGGCCCTCACCGACCCCGAGAAGCGCACCCGCGGCGGCATCTCCGCCTTCGTCGTCGAGAAGTCGGACGAGGGCGTCTCCTTCGGCGCCCCCGAGAAGAAACTCGGCATCAAGGGCTCCCCCACCCGCGAGGTCTACCTCGACAACGTCCGCATCCCCGCCGGCCGCATGATCGGCGAGGAGGGCACCGGCTTCACCACCGCCATGCGCACCCTGGACCACACCCGCATCACCATCGCCGCCCAGGCCCTGGGCGTCGCCCAGGGCGCCCTGGACTACGCCAAGGGCTACGTCCGCGAACGCAAGCAGTTCGGCAAGCCCATCGGCGACTTCCAGGGCATCCAGTTCATGCTCGCCGACATGGCCATGAAGCTGGAGGCCGCCCGCCAGCTCACCTACGCCGCCGCCGCGAAGTCCGAACGCAACGACCCCGACCTGACGTTCTTCGGCGCCGCCGCCAAGTGCTACGCCTCCGACGCCGCGATGGAGATCACCACCGACGCCGTCCAGCTCCTGGGCGGCTACGGCTACACCCGCGACTACCCCCTCGAACGCATGATGCGCGACGCCAAGATCACCCAGATCTACGAAGGCACCAACCAGGTCCAACGCATCGTCATGGCACGCAACCTGCCCTGACCGTAAGGGAGACGGGGCCTCAGGCGGCGTCCGCGGGGACCAGCCGCAGCGCGCGGAGCGCGACGCCGAGGTCGGTCACCGCGCCGGGGTCCTTCAGCGAGCGGCCGGTCAGCTCCTCGACCGCGCGCAGCCGGTACCGGACGGTGTTGGGGTGGCAGAAGAGCCGTCGCCCGACCTCGTCCGCGGAGCCGCCCGCGGCGTACCAGACCTCCAGGGTTTCCAGCAGCCGGTCCCGCTCGCGCCGCGGCAGCCCCAGCACCCCCTCCAGCACGGCCCCGGCCAGCCGCCGCGCCTCCTCGGGGGCCGCCGCCGCCAGCATGGCGACGGGGCTGTCGCTGAACTGGGCCAAACCGGGCTTCCCGGCCGGCAGGCCGGCGAGCGCAAGCCGGGCGAGCCGCAGGGCCCGCGGTGTGTCGCTCAGCGCGTCGTACCGCGGGCTGACGCCGAGGCGGGTGCCGTGCTCCCGGAGGATGTCCAGGGCCGTGGCCTCGGCGTCGGCCGAGCGGACGGACAGCACGCCGATCTGCTGGTCGGGCAGGAGCCGCCAGGCGGACGGCACCTGGCCGGCCAGCAGCGCGGCCTCGACGCCGGGCAGCGCCTCCTGGCCGGGCGCCGGAACGTCCGCCGCCGCGACGAGGTAGGGGCCGGTGGCCGAGAGGCCGAGCGTCCTGGCGGCCTCCCACTGGGTGACCCGGTCGGTGATGACGCCCGTGAACAGGGCCTCCACGAGGACGGAACGCTCCCGCTCGCGGCGCAGCGTGAGCTCGGCCGCGGTCTCCCGGTAGGCCATGGCCATCGTGTCGGAGTACTCGCCGACCAGCCGCCACACCTCGGCGGCCAGCGGCACCAGCGTCTCGCTCGACACGCCCTCGGTGCGGCGGGCCTCGACGACCAGCTCGGACCAGAGCAGCTCGAAGCCGGTCCGGAAGGCGTAGAGCACCTCGGGCAGCGGAATCCCCTGGAGGGCCCGATCGCGACCGGTCTTGCGGGCCGGTGCGAGGTCCGGCGGCCGGTCGGGGGTGAGCAGGTGCCGGAGCGGCAGTTCGAGGTTCCGGCGGCAGGACTCCCGCAGGGAGTCGGCGGGCACCCGGTCCTCGTCGCGGTAGGACTCCAGCTCGGCGCGGAGGTTCCGGGCCAGCCGGTCCCCCAGCTCGGGCGCCCGGCGCAGCAGCGCCGACACCACGGAGATGGTCTCGCTGCGCGACGCCGGGTGGTCCATGGCCGCAGCGTACCGCCGCGCGGCGCGGGGACCGGGGGCCGCCGGGAGGGCATGAAGCGGGGGTCGGGCCTCAGCGTGGAATGGGTTGCTCGGTCCAGATGGTCTTGCCGGCGGGGGTGTGGCGGGTGCCCCAGCGGTGGGCCACGGCGGCGACGAGCTGGAGGCCGCGCCCGCTCTCGTCGGTGGCGGCGGCGTGGCGGATGTGGGGGGTGGTGAGGCTCCCGTCGGAGACCTCGCAGATGAGTGTCCGGCTGCGCAGCAGGCGGAGGTGGACGGGGCCCTTGGCGTGACGGATGACGTTGCCGACGAGTTCGCTGGCCAGGAGCTCGGTGGTCATCTCCAGATCTTCGAGGTCCCACGCGGCGAGCTGGGCGCGGATGTGGCCGCGGGCCTGGCCCGCGGCGACCGGGTCGTCGGGCAGCGGCCAGGTGGCGACGTCCTCCGGCGCCAGTTCGCGGACGCGGGTGATCAGCAGGGCGGCGTCGTCGGCCGCCTGCCGGCCGGCGGGGAGCAGGGCCCCGGTCACGGCGTCGCACAGGGCGTCCAGGTCTTCGCTCGGTCCGCCGCGCAGGACGCGGGCGAGCCGGGCCATGCCCTGGTCGATGTCGCGGCCCGGATGCTCGACCAGCCCGTCGGTGTAGAGGACGAGCAGGGCGTCGTCGGCCAGGCGGACGTCGACGGTGTCGAAGGGAGGGGCGGCGACGCCGAGGGGCGGGTCGGGGATGAGGCTGGGGTAGGTGACAGCGCCGTCCGGGCGGACGGTGGCGGGCGGGGGGTGGCCGGCGCTGGCGTAGCCGAAGTGGCCGGTGACGGGGTCGTAGATCCCGTACAGGCAGGTGGCGAAGTAGTCCTCGCCCAGGTCGCCGACGATGTCGTTGAGACGGGCGAGGATGTCGTCGGGGGGCAGTTCGAGGTCCGAGAGGGTGCGCACGGCGGTGCGAAGGCGCCCCATGGTGGCCGCCTGGGCCATGCCGTGGCCCATCACGTCGCCGATGACGAGGGCGACGCGGTCGGCGGAGAGCGGGATGACGTCGTACCAGTCCCCGCCCACCTCCGTGCCCGGTCCGGCGGGCAGGTAGCGGGCCGCGGAGGTGGCGGCGGGCAGGGCGGGCAGCTCGCGGGGGAGGAGGGCGCGCTGGAGTTCGCGTGCGCGGGTGGCGGCGGCGTCGTAGAGTCCGGCCCGTTCCAGCGCCTGGGCGATCAGTCCGCTCAGCGCGGTGAGCAGCGTGCGCTCGTCGCCGTCGAAGCGGCGCGGGTGATCGAAGGAGACGACCGCCGCCCCGATGCCACGGCCGGAGACGGTCAGGGGCAGGAACGCCCAGGCGGACTTCCCGCCCGGCCCGCCCGGTTCCGCCCGCTCGTCCGTGCCGGAGGCCATCCCCGGGTAGCGGGCGGCGAAGGCGTCCGCCGATTCGACGAACTGCGGCGTGCGCGTGCGCAGCGCCTCGCCCACGGGGGTGTCGGCGGCGATCGGCCGGCCGTGGACCCGGGAGAGGAGCGCGCGGGGGTAGCCGACCGAGCCGACGACGTTCAGGCGGTCGTTCTCCGCGGCGAAGACGACCAGGCCGGCGGCGCCGAAGGGGGGCAGGACGCTGTCGGCGACGGCGGTGACGACATCCTGCGCGGTGACCGCCTCGGCCAGGTGGCGGGTGAGCCGTGCCACGAGGGCGGCGCGGTCGGCGGCGGCCCGCTGGGCGGCCTCGCGCAGGCGCCGTTCCGTGATGTCGGTGATGTAGAGGGTGAGGCCGTCGGGGACGGGGACGAGCCGCAGGTGGTACCAGCGGTCGCTGTCCGGCCAGCGGACATCGAACCCGCCCGGCGTGCCCCGGGCGGCGGCCTCGCGGGCGCGTTCCTCCAGGCCCGGCACCGCCCGCACGGCCGGAACGTCCCACAGCGGCTTGCCCACCAGGCCGGGCGGGGAGCCGAGGAGGCTCTCGGCCGTCCCGTTGGCGAACTCGGTCCGCCAGTCCCCGCCCACGGCCAGGAAGCCGTCGCTCATGTGCCGCAGCGCACGGCCCGCCGACTCCAGCGCCGCATGGGTCTCGGTGGTGTTCCACACGGTGCCCACGACCCGGACCGGATGGCCCGCGTCATCGGTCAGCGCCCGGCCGCGGATCCGGACCCAGCCGTAGGTCCCGTCCGCCCACCGGGTCCGGTGCTCGACGTCGTACGCACCGCCGGCGCGAATGGCGCGGTCGACCTCGGTGACCACCCAGGGCTTGTCGTCCGGGTGGATGGCGTCCACCCAGTTCTCCATCCGCCCGTCGAGCGCCGCCGGGTCCAGATCGCTGAGCAGCGCGCGCATCGTGTCGGGGAAGGTCAGCTCGCCCGTCCTGAGATCCCACTCGAAGGGTTCGGCCGCGACGTCCTTCAGGGCCTGCCGGAGATCCGGACCGGTCTGGAGCGCCTGGAGCAGGGCGGGGGACAGATTCTCCGGTGAGGGGGACGTCAGCCGCAGTCGCCCGGCGGCCCACCGGGCCACCTCCCCGAGAAACGCCAGCCCCGCGGCATCGGGCCCGCCGCCCGAAGGGCCCGGCGAGGGAATCAGCACGGACAGCGCGCCGACGGAGCCGCCCGGCCCGCGCAGCGGCACCGCCACCAGCCCGAGCCCCGCGGACAGGGCCGCGGGCTGGGGGACGGCCGACGCGTCCCCGCGCTCCTGATCCGGCGCGGCCACGGTCGGCGACCACACCGTGCGGCCCTCCCGCATGGCCCGGGCGGGAGGGGCCTGGCCGTCCGCGCGGATGCTCTCCCAGGGGCGCGTGAACCCGCGGGGCAGCCCGGTGCTCGCGACCACGTACAGGGTCCGGGACGTGCCGCCCGCGCGCAGGTGGGCCATCCCCCCGAGCCCGCCGAGTTCCGCCGTCGCCTGCTGGAGGCCGGCCGTCAGAACGCCGGTGTCCTCCTGGCTGTCGTCCACGGCCGCGAGAAAGCGCAGCCGACGGGCCGGCGTGGGCCCCAGCCGCTCCTCCGTGCTCCCGTCATGCCTCGCATCCACGGTCGTGATGGTCCTTCCGATCAGCCTCCGACTGACAGCCTTCGACCGGCGTCTGCGTCCGCCGCGCGAAGCGCCGGATATCTCGCGACAGATGCAGCAAAAGGTGTGTAACGGAATATATACCTGACACGCACCGCGTCACCGGCTTGCCCCGGGCGGGCCCACCGGGGCCCGCTCCGCGTGGTCTTCGCGGACCCGGGCGGGTCCGGGCGCTCCGTTCCGTGCGGGCTGGTGGCCACGCCGACCGGTGGCGGTGCCGGGGCCGGACACCGGTGGCTTCCCCCGATGTCCGCGGTGACATCCGGGCCGACGTATCGTCGCCGGAAGGGGGGCGGGCAACCCTGGGGGACCGGCCGCGCCCGCCCATGCGTCCGCCGCGGCGACATCCGTCGAACCGGTCTTCCGAAAGGTGCTTCCGTGCTTCCCGATTCCCAAGTCTCCCGGCGGAACGCCGTTCTCGTGCTGACCCTGGGCGGGACCATCGCCATGGCCGGGGACGGGCCCGGGGGCGTGGCGCCGAGGCTGACCGGGGCCGACCTCGTGGCGGCGGTGCCGGGGCTGGCGGAGGAGGCGGCGGTCGAGGTGGAGGACTTCCGTCAGGTCCCGAGCGCCGGGCTCACGGTGGAGGACGTGGCGGAGCTGGCCGGGCGGGTGGAGAAGGCGGGGGCCGAGGGGTTCGCGGGGGTGGTGATCACGCAGGGGACGGACACGCTGGAGGAAACGTCCTTCCTGCTGGACCTCCTCTACCGCGGCGAGGCGCCCGTCGTGCTGACCGGCGCGATGCGCCACCCCGGGATCGCGGGCGCGGACGGCCCGGCGAACCTGCTGGCGGCGGTGCGGACGGCGGCCTCGCCGGTCGCGCGGCACCTCGGGGTGCTGGTGGTCTTCAACGACGAGATCCACGCGGCGCGTTGGGTGCGCAAGACGCACGCGACGAGCCCGGGGGCGTTCAGCTCGCCGAACGCCGGGCCGATCGGGCGGATGGCCGAGGGGGCGCCGCGCGTCCACGCGACCCCGGAGGGGCGGCCAACGGTGGGGCGGCCGTTGACCCGGCGGGTGAAGGTCGAGGTGGTCACGGCGGCGCTGGGGAGCGACGGCGTTCTCCTGGACGGGCTCGCGGACCGGGTGAACGGCGTGGTCGTCGCCGCCTTCGGGGCCGGGCACGTGCCGGAGAGCTGGGTGGCGGGGCTGGGAACGCTGGCCGCGCGGCTGCCGGTCGTCCTGGCCTCGCGGACGGGGGCCGGGGGCGTTCTCTCCCGCACCTACGCCTTTCCCGGCTCGGAGAGCGATCTCCTGGCCCGGGGCCTGATCAGCGCCGGGACCCTCGACCCGTACAAGGCGCGGCTGCTGCTCCTGGCCCACCTCGCCGCCGGGTCCGACCGCGCCACGATCGTCGCCGCCTTCGCCGACCACCTCTGAGCGGCGCGGCGGGGAAGGGCCGGAGCCAGGCCGGCGCCGCTGGGGATCTGCGAGGCGACCAGGACCCGCAGGGTGCGGCGCTGGACCGGGGAGAGGCCGGGTATGCCGGTTTCCTCGGGCGCGGTGGCGGGGGCGGGAGTTGTCACGGGAGCTCTTCCGCGAACGCAGGCAGGGACCGGCGGGCCCGCGGCCTCCCGGCCGTCACGGCGCCAGGTCCCCGGCGTCGACGGGCATCCCGGACAGCCGCCACTCCAGCATGCCGTCACCGAGGCGGATCGCCCGCCGGCCCAGGTCGGTCAGCAGCCGGACGGCCTCGTGGGCGAGCACGCAGTACTGCCTGCGGCAGTACACGACGATCTCCACGTCCCGCGGCGGCTCGTCGATCCGCCGGCCGCGCCTTCGACGCGGTCCCGGCACCCGGGGCATCTGATCCCGGGGGCGGGCAGCAGGGGCTGAACGGCGCCGGTTCCGGCCGGCGGTCAGGGGGCGGCGGGCGGTTCCTCGAGGTCGTCCTGTTCCCAGGTCAGGTGGGCGTCGACGCTGATGACGCCGTCCACGGCGCGGCAGAGGCGTTCGGCCACGGCGACCAGGCTCCTGCGTTCCACCGTCCCGTCGAGGGCGACCCGTCCGGCGTCGACCGTCACCCGGACGGCCCCCGGGGCGATGTCCAGGGTGTGCAGCAGGATGTCCTCCTGGATCTCCTCCCGGATGGCGCGGTCGCGCCGCAGGAAGACCCGCAGGAGGTCGTGCCGGCTGATGATCCCGACGAGGCGGTCGGTGTCGTCCACGACGGGCAGCCGCTTCACGTGGTGCTGCTCCATGGCCCGGGCGGCCTCCACCACGGACCACTGCGGCCGGGCCACGACGGGCGGGCTCGTCATCAGGTCGCCCGCCGTGGCCGCGGTGGCCTTGGCCCGGTCCGCCGGCTGGAGGTCCGCGGCCAGCAGGTGCCCGCCCGGTTCCGCCTGGGCGGCGGACTTGGCCATCAGGTCGTGCTCGGAGACGACGCCCAGCGGGTGGTCCTGGGCGTCGACCACGGGCAGGGCGGTGATGTCGTTCTCCGCGATCAGCCGGGCGACGTCCTTGAACGTCGCGCTTCGCCTGACCCGTACGACCGAGGTGGTCATCAGGTCGCTGACGCATCGGTGCCGCATGGCGTTTCCCTTCACGGTCGCGGCCCGCTGGGGCGGAAGCGGTCCGCCGGGTCGCAGGGCGGGCGTTCCCAGTACACCGCCGCGCGGCGGTCGGCGGCATGTCAGGCTGCCCCGTCCGGGTCACGCCCGCGGTCGGGCGGCGGGGGCGTGGGTGGCACGGGCGGCGCGCTGCGCCCACGATGGGCGGCGAGGCGGGCCGCGGCACACGGCGGCGGCCGTCAGCGTGTGGTGGAGGTGCGCCGTGAACGTGGCGGAGGCGATGAGTTCACCCGCGGTCGGGATCCCGCCGACGGCCTCGCTGCGGCAGGCCGCGGAGCGGATGGAGGCCACGGGGCTGACGGTGCTGCCCGTGGTGGTCGAGGAGCGCGTGACCGGCATCGTGACGGACCGGGACCTGGCGATGCGGACGCTGGCCGGGGGCCTGCTGCCCGGCAACGCGGTGGAGACGGTGATGACCGGGGAGCCGCCGGCCGTGGAACCGGCCACGCCCCTGCCCGTGGCCATCGGGGTGCTGCGCTCGGCCCGGGTGCGGCACCTGCCGGTCGTGGAGGCGGGCCGGCTCGTGGGGATGGTGTCCTTCGAGGACCTGCTGTGGTGCCTGACCCAGCAGTGGGTGGACCTCATGGCCGTCGTCGACGCCGACCGGCGCGGCGGGCCGGAACGGATGCCACGCGCGGCCTGAGCGCCGGGAGCCGGCCGGGGCCCGGCCCCGCCGCGGCCGTCGGCGCGCCGGCCGTTCGCCGGTGCCCGGGCGGGAGGCCCGGGCACCGTTCGGCGCCGTCGGCCGGGTGGACGGCCATGCCCCCGGGCGGGCGGGTCCCGAGGGGCGGCGCGCGCGGTACCGGGGCAGCCTGGGAGGGCGGCGGGGCGCACGGGTCCACCGGGACCCGCCGGCGCCGGAGAGGAGCGATGCGGATGACGGGCCGGGCTGGGGGACGCGGGGATGTGGGCAGGCGCGCGGCGCTGCGGCGCGAGCAACTCGGGCTCAGCCGCGAGGAGGTGGCGGCCCGCGCGGGGATGGCGCCGGCCTACGTCCGCTACGTGGAGGAGCAGGCCGGGACCCCGGACACCGCGTCCCTGCTGCGGCTGGCCGCGGCCCTGGAGACCTCCGCCGACCGCCTGCTGGGCGGGGGAGCGGACCTTCCGGAGGGCCTGGGCCGGGCCGCTCGCCACCCGCGGTTGCTGGAGCTCGGCCCGCAGGAGTGCCGCGAGCTGCTGGGCACCCACGGGGTGGGCCGCGTGGCCGTATCGGCGGACGGGGGGGCTCCGGCGGTCTTCCCCGTCAACTACACCGTGGCGGAGGAGACGATCGCCTTCCGCACCGCGAGCGGCGGCTCCCTCGACCGGGCCGCCGGCGGCGAGGTGGCCTTCCAGGCCGACCACATCGACGAGGCCCTCAGCCAGGGCTGGAGCGTTCTCGTGACCGGCCCCCTGAAGCGGGTGACGGACCCGGCCGCCGCCCGCCGGCTGTCCGACCGGGCACACACCACCCCCTGGGCCGGCGGCGGACGCGACCAGTGGATGGGCGTCGAAACGCGCCGCGTCACCGGCCGGCGCATCCGCGTCCCCTGACCCCCCGCCCTCGACCGGCCCGCCACGCCGCGAGGCTCGCGTCCGGGCGCCGCCGGCGAGCCGTCACCGGTCGCGCGGCCCCCGGGAGTGCGTTCTGATAGTGCCTGAGAGTGCGCGGAAACCCGCGCGCGACGCCGGAGAAGTGGTCATGAGCGACTCCGCACCCGCCCCCGACCGGCCGCCGCACGGCCGGGTCCTCGCCGCGGCCGGGCGCTGGGCCGAGCCGGCCCTGACGGGCGTCGCGGGCGCCGCCCTGGTGGCCGGCGGCATCGCCTGGCTGTCCGGCGCCCGCGGAGCCGCCGACGCCTGCTGGGCGGCGGCCACCCTCGCGGGGCTCGCCCCCGCCTCGGTGTGGGTCGCGCGGGCTCTGCTGCGCCGTCGCACCGGCGTGGACATCGTCGCCGTGCTCGCGCTGGCCGGCGCCCTGGCCGTGGGCGAGTACCTGGCCGGGGCGGTGATCGCGCTGATGCTGGGCACCGGGCGCTGGCTGGAGCGGGCGGCACAGCGGCGGGCCTCGCACGACCTGCGGAGCCTGGTGGAACGCGCCCCCCGCTCCGCCCGGCTGAGGACGGGCACGCGGGTGCGCACCGTCCCCCTCGCCGAGGTCGCGCCGGGAGACCGGGTGGTGGTCGGGCCGGGGGAGGTGGTGCCCGTCGACGGCCGGGTAGCGGAGGGCACGGCCGTGCTGGACGAGTCCGCGCTCACCGGGGAGCCGCTCCAGCGGGAGCGCCCGGCGGGTGACTCCGTGCGCAGCGGCGCGGTGAACGCGGGAGGGGCGTTCGAACTGCTGGCCACGGCCACCGCCGCGGACAGCGCCTTCGCGGAGATCGTGCGCCTGGCGCGGGAGACCGGCGCGCGGAAGGCCCCCGTGCTGCGCCTGGCCGACCGGTACGCGTCCTGGTTCGTGCCGGTGACCCTGGCCGTGACGGGGGCGGCCTGGCTGATCAGTGGCTCCTCGGTGCGTGCCGTCGCGGTCCTGGTCGTCGCCACCCCCTGCCCCCTGCTTCTGGCGGCGCCGGTGGCCGTCGTCTCCGGGCTCTCGCGGGCCGCGCGGCTGGGGGTGGTGGTCAGGGACGGAGGCGCCCTGGAGCGCCTCGGGCACGTGCGCACGGTGGTGCTGGACAAGACCGGCACGCTCACCGCCGGCCGGCCGCGGGTGACCGGCGTCGCGGCGGCGGAGGGCCGTTCGTCCTCGGAGATCCTGCGGCTGGCCGCCTCGGTCGACCAGTTCTCCTCCCACATCCTGGCCGGTGCGCTGGTGGACGAGGCCCGCGGCCGGGGGGCGGAGCCCCTGCCGGCCGAGAACGTCACCGAGGAGCCGGGCCGCGGAGTCACCGGCGTGGTCTCCGGGCACGAGGTCGCGGCGGGCAAGCGCCCGCCGGGCGCGGCCCTGCCCGGCTGGGCGGCGGCCGTCGAGAACCGGGCCGGGCTGGAGAGCGCCGCCGTGGTGTGGCTGACCGTGGACGGCGCGCTCGCGGGGGCGGTGCTGCTGCGTGATCCGCTGCGCCCGGACGCTCCGCGGACGGTGCGCAGGCTGCGCGAGGCCGGGGTGGAACGGCTGCTGATGGTCACCGGCGACCGCCCCGAGCCCGCCCGGGAGATCGCCGCCGTGGTCGGCCTGGACACCGTCCACGCCGGGCGGGACCCGGCGCAGAAGGTGGCGGCCGTCCGCGCCGAACGGGAGCGCGCGGTGACCGTCATGGTGGGCGACGGCATCAACGACGCGCCCGCGCTGGCCGCGGCCGACATCGGGGTGGCGCTGGGCTCCCGCGGTTCCTCGGCCTCGTCGGAGGCCGCCGGGATCGTGCTCACGACGGACCGCGTGGACCGGCTCGCCGACGCGGTCGCCATCGCGGTGCGCTCCCGCCGCATCGCCGTGCAGAGCGCCCTGGGCGGCATGCTGGCCTCGCTCGCCGCGATGGGCCTGGCCGCCTTCGGCCTGCTGCCCCCGGCGGCCGGCGCCCTCCTCCAGGAGGGCATCGACGTCGCCGTCATCCTCAACGCCCTGCGCGCCGTGCGCCCGGGCCGCGAGGCCGGGCCGGCCGTGGCGCCGGACACCGAGCGGCTGCTGCGCCGCTTCGCCGCCGAGCACACGGAGCTGCGGGAGGTGGTGGAGGCGGTGCGGACGGCGGCCGACCGGCTCTCCGCCGACCCGGGCGAACAGTCCCTCGCGGCGGTCCGGCGGGTGCACCGCCTGCTGACGGACCATCTGCTGCCCCACGAGCGCGCCGAGGAACGGGAGTTGTACCCCGGGGTGGCCGACGCCCTGGGCGGGCCGGAGGCGACGGCGACCATGAGCCGGGCCCACACGGAGATCGAGCGCCTCACCCGCCGGATCGGCACCCACCTGGCGCTGGCGGACGAACGCCCCGGGCCGGGCGGCCCGGCACTGCGCCCTGGACAGGCCGACGACCTGCGGGCGTGCCTGTACGGGCTGCACGCCGTGCTCCGCCTGCACTTCGCGCAGGAGGACGAGAACTTCTTCTCCCTCGCGCCGTAGCCCCGCGCCTGGTCCGCGGGCCGGGGCCACGGCGCCTCCCGGTCCGGCTCGCCCGCCGCGCGAGGGCCCCGGGGCTGAGGTAGACAGGAGACACCCGGCCGCAGGGGAGCGAGGACAGCGCACAGTCGTGGCGCTCTCCGGCCGCGGAACGGCTTTCCGACCGCAGAAGGGCTTTGCCATGGCTCGTCCCGTCGTCGTGGGCATCGACGGATCGCCGGAGAGCCTGGCCGCGGCTCAGTGGGCCTGCGACGAGGCCGGGCGTCGCCAGGCGCCCGTGCGGCTGCTCCACGCCTGGTCCGTGACCACCCTCATGGGGCCGGTCACCGTCGAGCCGGACGACCCGGGGAAGGCCGCGGGACTCCTGCTGGCCCGCACACGGGACGAGCTGTCGGCGCGGGAGCCCGAGGCGGGCATCGACGTCCGGTCCGTGGCCGGCGACCCGGTCACGGCGCTGCTCGACGCGGCTGCCGCTGCCGACCTGATCGTCCTGGGCTCCCGGGGGCTCGGCGCCGTGTCGGGCTTCCTGCTCGGCTCGGTGAGTTCCCGCGTCGTGGCCCGGAGCCGTTGCCCGGCGGTCCTGATCCGCGGGCGGCGCGCGGCGGCCGAGGCCGGGAGCGAGGTGGTCCTCGGGCTGAAACGGCCCCGGGAACCCGACGAGCGCGCCCTGGCGTTCGCCTTCGACGCGGCCGAACGCCGGGGTCTGCCCCTGCGCGTGGTGCACACCTGGCACGTGCCGCTGCCGCCCAACCCCTTTCAGCCCCTGCCCGCCGGCGCGCCCGAGCCGGGCGTCGCGGAGGCCTCGGCGCTGGCCGAGGTGCTGCGCCCCTGGCGCGCCGATCACCCGGACGTACCCGTCAGCGAGACGCTGCTGGCCGGCAGTGCCGCGCAGGCGCTGGTCGACGCGGCAGCCGACGCGGCTCTCGTGGTCGTCGGCCGGGGCGGGCGCCACGGCCCGGGGGCGCGGGTGGGCGCGGTGACGCACGCCCTGCTGCACCACGCCCGGAGCCCGGTCGCGGTCGTGCCCCCGGCCTGACCGGCGTCCTCCCACCCCGCCGCCACCCGTTCGGCGGTCCGGCCCGTCGGCCGCTCCCTCTCTCCCGTCCGCGCCGCGGGCACGCCCCGATGCACAGGCGCCCGTGGGCCCATGGTCACGGCGCGGCCTTCCTCGCGGCCGGTGCCGTCCCGGGGGCCGGGACGGCACCGCCCCGGTGGCGGGGCCGGTCCCCGCGCCGCACAGTGTGGGAAAGAAGGGGGAAGACGAGAAGGGAAGAAGCATGGTTGTCAAGAAGCTGCATGAGGCCGGGGTCCGCAGCGAGCACGCCTACGCGGCCGCGTTCGGCAGCATCGGGCTGGCCGTGCTGAGCTGGGCCGTGTCGGTGAAGGCCGAGCCCGGCGCGGACGTGGCGCGGGCCGACCGGTGGGGCATCTTCGTCGGCGAGTGGGCGCCGACCTTCTTCGGCCTGGGACTGGCGCTGGCCATGTACGAGAAGCACGCGTGACGGCTCCGGGGGGGGCCTGGCCCGAAGGCGACCGGGCCGGCCCCGCCGTGACCGGCCCCGCCCGCCGCGGCTCCGCCCTCGACGAGCATGCCGGGGCCCCGGCCGGGGAGTTGGGCGGCCCGGGCCGTGACGGCCCCGGTCAGGCCGCGCGGGCGAGTGCGCTCAGGTCGGCGCGGGCGGCGGGGCGGCGCTGGGACCAGTAGGGGTGGTAGGCGATGCGTGCGGAGAGCCAGGTCAGCCGGCGGCGCAGGGCCGTGTACGCGAGGGGGTGCGAGGCGGCGGCCAGGGCCTGGTAGGTGCGGTACCACTCGCGCTGGTGGCGGAGGAGGTCGGCGGGGAAGGCGGCTTGCTCCATGGGGCCGATTCAACCATGAATTCGAACGAATGTACGAACAGGCGTCCGGGTCGGCGTGTCGTGCCTCGCGGCCGGGGAAGGCGGCGGCGGAAATCCCTGTCCGTGGCGGCCGGAAAGGCGGAGACTCGTCCCATGGCTGACATGGGCGCGTTCCGGGAGGCGGTCGCCGCGTGGGCGGCCGGAGGGCCCGGCGGCCCCGCGCGGGAGCTCGCCGAGGGGCTGGCGGTCCGGGCGGCCGTTCTGCTCGAAGGGCCCAGCGACGCCGCCGCGGTGGGCGCCCTGGCCGCGCGGCGCGGCCGGGACCTGGAGGCCGAGGGGATCTGCGTCCTGCCGATGGGCGGCGCGATGAACGTCGGCCGTTACGCCCGTCTCCTCGGGCCGCCCGGCCTCGGGCTCGGCCTGACCGGGCTGTGCGACGAGGCGGAGCGGGGCCACTACGCCCGCGGCCTGGAGCGGGCGGGCGCGGAGCGGCGGGAGTTCCACGTCTGCGCGGCGGACCTGGAGGACGAGCTGATCCGCGCGCTCGGCGTGCCGCGCGTAGTCGAACTGGTCGACGCCGAGGGGGAGTTGCGCGCCCTGCGGAGCTTCCAGGCCCAGCCCGCCCAGCGGGACCGCGCCCCCGAGCGGCAGGTGCGGCGCTTCCTCGGCACGAAGAAGGGGCGCAAGATCCACTACGCCCGCGTCCTCACCGAGGCCCTGGCCCCCGGCCGCGTCCCGGCGCCGCTGGACGGGCTGATGGAGGGGCTGACGAACGAACTGACGAACGGACTGCCCGCCGGGCTCTGACGCCGCCGCCCGCGCCGGCCGGGCGGCGGAACGCGCCCACGGCCGACCCGGGGTGACGCGACGTCAGCCGGCCGTGCGGTAGGGCCGGCCGAGGAAGACGAGGGCGTCGCCGACCGCGCGTTCGACCCCGCCGCTCGGCCGGTTGACCAGCTCGCCCCCGACCGACATGGCCGTGGAGCCGCCGCCGTCGAGGTTCACCGCGTCGTGCAGGCCCAACGCCTCGGCCACGGCCGCGGTCTCGTCCATGGTCGTGCCCACGCTCGTGGTCATGCGGCCGTCGATCGTCGCGAGAACGATCCTGCCGTCCGCGGTCGTGCCGGCGAGGGTGCGCGGGTTGCGCGCGAAGAAGCTGCCCGAGCCGTCCGGCACCACGTTGACGCCGTCCGCCATCAGCCGGTAGCGGCCGTTCACCCCGAACAGGCCCTCGCGGACCGGGAGTCGGTCGCCCCGCTCGTCCACCAGCGTGGAGGTCACGGCGACGCAGCCCTGTCCGGCCACCCGCAGCAGGTCGGCCGCCTCGCGGCCGGTGGCCTGGAGGGAGGCCTGGCCGGCGGCCAGTTCGGTGCCGCGCGCGGTCGCCGTCCGCACCACGCAGCCGCGCCGGTCGAGCACCACCTCGACGCCGTGCCCCGAGGGCGTCGCGGCGGCGAACTCGGGGGAGAAGCGCACCACGTCGCCCGGCTCGGCGCACCGGGTCTGGTCGGCCAGGCCGGCGCAGGCGGCGGGGACCACCGGCGGGTGGTTGAGGAACTCCAGCGGCAGCGTGGCGTCCGTGCTCCGGTTGCGGATGCCGCCGCTCCAGGCGAGCCGCCCCATCAGGGCCCGGTTCGAGCGGGCGTCCACGACGAAGTCGGCCTCGGTGTCCCCGCCGGTGGGCTCGCTCAGCAGGCGGCCGTCGTACAGGCCCAGGCCGACCGGGTCGCCGGGGTACTGGCGGTTGGCGGTGAAGGTGAAGAACGAGGCGTTGACCCCGGCCAGCGCCCCGGCCTCGCGGACCAGGGCGGTGGTCGGCTCCACGCCCGCCAGGTCGGGGCCGTGGGTGGCGGCCAGGTGGCCGCGGGTTCTGCGCGGGTCGAAGGTGAGGACGTTGACCACCCAGGGGCCGCGCGTGGTGGTGTTGATCTGGTCGGCGGGCGCCGGCTCGGTCCCGCGGACGATGCGGGTGAGGGTGACGCCGGGGGCCAGGGTCTCGGTGCCGCGCGTCTCCGTGAGGCCGGCGTCGCCGAGCGGGAGGAACGCCCCGCTGCCGGCCGTCGCGCCGTCGGACGCCCGGCCGTCCGGGGCGGTGAGCAGGGTCAGGGCCGCCGTCAGCACGGCGGTCAGCACGGCCGCCGCGGCCGTCGCGGCGCGTCCGGGTCCCGGGTGAGTGCGAGAGAGGAACGTCATGGGCCGAGCTTCGGGTCGCCGGGCGAACTCTGCCCACCGCCGCGGCTGATCGCCCCGTGTCGCGGAGGTGAACCCGCCGCCGGGCGCGGCGGGCGAACGCCGGGGCGCGCGGGGAACGGCCGCGCGCGCCGGGGTCGTTCCGCGCCGGGGTCGTTCCGCGCCGCGGGCCCGCCGGGCGGCCGGGCCGGGCGAACGGCCGGGGCGCGCCTCAGCCCTGCCCGCGCGGGCAGGGGTCCGGGAGGGTCATCGCGCGCAGGTGGCGGCAGAGCTCGTCGATGACCTGGTCGAGGGTGGCGTCGACCCAGCCGGCGGCCCAGTCGTGGAGGAGGCCGTTGACGGCGCCGATGAACGCGGCGGCGGCCAGCCGGTAGTCGCGGTCGGGGAGTTCGCCGCGCGCGGCGGCGGCCTCGGCCTCGGAGGTGAGCAGGTCGATCCAGCGGGAGCGGCGGGCCAGGCGCTGCTCGTCCATGCGGGGGCTGACGCCGGCGATCTCGGTGAAGGTGATGCGGATGCGGCGCGGGTCGCCGGTGACGTAGGCGGCGTAGGCGCGGAAGGTGGCGTCCGCTCGCTCGATCACGGGCAGGCCCTCCGCGCCGCCCAGGGCGGCGGTGGCGGCGGCCTCGGCCTCGTCGTTGACCTGGAGGTGAAGGGCGGCGAGGACGTCCTCCAGCGTGCGGAACTGCTCGTAGAACTGGCGGGTGGACAGGCCCGCGGCCTCGCTGAGCGCGGTGATCGTCGCCGCGCGGTACCCGGGGGGCGTGCCGAACAGCTCCAGCGCGGCGTCGAGGAAGCGGCCACGGCGCTCGGCCTGGCGTTCGGCGGCGGTCTTGCCCGCGTAGCGGCCGGTCGGGCCCTTGAGTCTGCCGGCCACGGACTTCCCCTGTTTCGGCGGTGCTTGAGGCGCTGGGCCGCGCCCGGACCCTTGCGGGGGGTGCGGTTACTGGCTAGTTTAAGGGCCTCAGATCTGAACAAGAGCTTGTTCAGACTCACCCCCGGGCGGGCCGGGCCGTCCGTCCACGTGCCCCGCCGCCGAGCAGCGGACCCCTCACCGACCAGCGGAGGTACAACGATGTCTTCTCCCGCCCCCGGCGCGGCCCCGCGCCGCGCCGACGGCCCCGGCCGGCGCCGTCGCCGCACCCCGGTGCGGACGGCCGGACTGATCGGCGCCGTCCTCGCCCTCGCGTTCACCGGGGCCGTCACCGGCGTCGCCGCCCCCGCCGGGGAGGAGCCCGTGCAGGCCGCCGGGCTGCGCGAGGTGATGTTCGTCGGCAACAACTGGGACGGCACCGCCGACGTCATCGAGGCCTCCGGCGACTTCGAGCGGATCGGCCGGGTCGACGTCATCCCCGACCGGCGGCAGCGGATGACGGAGATCCACCTCAACCCGATACGCCTGATAGCACTGCTGACGATCCGTCACACCGTGGGCGAGGGCCACGACCAGTTCGTCGACGACATGTACGCCACCCCCGACGGCTCGGCCATGGTGGTCTCCCGGCCCAGCTTCGCGGACGTCGTCTCGATCGACATCGAGACCGGCCGGATCAACTGGCGCTTCCCCGTGGGCGGTTTCCGCTCCGACCACATGGCCGTCTCGCCCGACGGCACCCGTGTGGCGGTCTCCGCCTCCACCGCCAACCGCGTCCACGTGCTGGACATCCGCACCGGCGAGCAGGTCGGCTCCTTCGCCACCGGCGACAGGCCGCACGAGAACGTCTTCACCGCGGACGGCCGTTACCTGTGGAACATGGCCATCGGGGACGTCAACAACGCCTTCGACGCCCCCGAGCTGGACTTCGCCAAGGGTGACCGGCGCATCACCGTGGTCGACGCCCGCACCTTCGAGCAGGTGCGCAGCATCGACATGCGCCGGCGCCTGGACGCCTTCGGCCGCCGGGACCTGTCCGACTCGGTGCGGCCCGTGGCGTTCACCCCCGACGAGTCGACCCTGTACTTCCAGGTCTCCTTCTTCAACGGCTTCCTGGAGTACGACGTCGCCGCCGACCGCATCACCCGCGTGGCGACCCTCCCGGAGAACCCGGAGACCGACCCGGACCGCACCACCTGGGTCAACGACTCGCGCCACCACGGGCTGTCGATGAGCCCCGACGGCGCACACCTGTGCGTCGCCGGGACGATGGACGACTACGCCGCGGTCGTGGACCGCGAGACGCTGCGGCCCGGCCCCCTCGTCCCCGCCGACAAGCCCTACTGGGCCACGGTCAGCGGCGACGGCAGCGCCTGCGTGATCTCCGAGAGCGGCTCCGACCAGGTCACCGCCATCGACTTCGCCACCGGCCGCGAGGTCGCCACGGTCGCCGTGGGCGACCACCCCCAGCGCGTCCGTCTCGCCCGCATCCCGGCCGGCTGGGACGGCCCCGGCGGCGCGTGACGGCCGCGTGACGGCCGCCCTCCGGCGGCGGGCGCCCCGGCGCGGGTGATCGTCTTCACATCCGCGCGCGGGCGTTGCCCGCCGCCGCCCCAGTGGATACGGTGACGAAAACCGTTTTCACCAAGGGGGGCGTGTCGTTGTCCGTCACGAGACAGGCCGGGCCGGAGGCCGCGAGACGGCGGCCGGGGCGCCGCTCGACCGGGGCCCTGGCGGGGGTGTACCTCGCGCTGGGGGCCGCCATCCTGGGCGTCCTCGTCCTCTCCGGCGCCACCGGGCCGGCCGAGGTCGGGGCGGCCGACGCCGTGCGCGTCATCCTCGGGCACCTCCTTCCCGACGCGCCCTGGATGAGCGACGGCTCGATCACGCGCCTCCAGGACCAGGCCGTCTGGCAGTTCCGCCTGCCGCGCACGCTGCTGGCCGGCCTGGCCGGGGGCGGGCTGGCCCTGGCCGGGGCGCTGATGCAGGCGGCCGTGCGCAACCCGCTGGCCGAGCCCTACGTCCTCGGGGTCTCCGCCGGGGCCGGCGTCGGCGCCGTCGCCGTGATCACACTGGGCTCGGCCGCGGTGGGCGGACTCCCGCTCAGCGGGGCCGCGTTCCTCGGCGCGCTCGCCGCGACCGCCGCCGTCTACCTGCTCGCCCGGCAGGGCGGCGTGCTGGCGCCGACCCGCATGATCCTGGCGGGCGTCGCCCTCGGCTCGCTGCTCAGCGCGGTGACGAGCTACCTGACGCTGACCACCGAGGCCCAGAACGTCTTCAGCGTGCTGTTCTTCCTCCTCGGCAGCGTCTCCGCGGCCACCATGGACCAACTCGCGGTCCCCGCCGCCGCGTTGGCCGCCGTCACGCTCTTCGCCCTGCTCAACGCCCGCGCCCTCAACGCCCTGCTGGTCGGGGACGAGAACGCCACCGCGCTGGGCGTCAACGTCAACCGGCTGCGCGGACAGCTCGTGATCGCCGCCTCCCTGCTGACCGGGGCCGTGGTGGCCGTCAGCGGCGGCATCGGCTTCGTCGGGCTGGTCGTCCCGCACGCCGCCCGCATCCTCGTCGGCGCGGACCACCGCCGGATGCTGCCCGTCGCCGTGCTGGGCGGGGCGCTGTTCCTGATGGCCGCCGACGTGCTCGCGCGGACCGTCGCCGAGCCCACCGAGATCCCGATCGGCATCGTGACCGCCGTCGTGGGCGCCCCCTGCTTCCTGTGGCTGATACGCCGGGGGCGCGCGGCCAGGGCGGGGATGCTGCGATGAGGGATGCCGCGATGAGGGTGGAGTTCGAGGACGTGGTGCTCGCGCCGGGCGGCACCCGCGTCGTGCACGGGGCGGCGTTCGCCGTGGAGCCCGGCCAGGTCGCCGGGCTCGTCGGGCCCAACGGCAGCGGCAAGTCGACGCTGCTGCGCGGGCTTTACCGGGTCCTCAGGCCCGTCGGCGGCACGGTCCGCGTCGGCGGGGAGGACGTGTGGCGGCTGCCGCCGCGGACCGTGGCGCGCCGGGTGGCCGCCATGACGCAGGAGACCACCGCCGACTTCGATCTGGACGTGCTCGACGTCGTGCTGCTGGGGCGCCTGCCGCACCAGCGCGGCATCGGCGGCGACTCCCCGCGCGACCTCGCGCTCGCCGCCCGCGCCCTGGAGCGCGTCGGCGCCTCCGCGCTCGCGGAGCGGCCCTTCGCGGGGCTCTCGGGCGGCGAGAAGCAGCGCGTGCTGCTGGCGCGCGCCCTGGTGCAGGAGAGCCAGGTGCTGGTGCTGGACGAGCCCACCAACCACCTGGACATCTCCTTCCAGCTCGAACTGATGCGCATCGTGGGGGAGTTGGGCCTGACCACGCTCGCGGCGCTGCACGACCTGAACCTGGCGGCGGCCCATTGCGACGTCGTCGCCGTCATGCGGGAGGGGCGGATCGTCGCCCACGGGCCGCCGGGGGAGGTGCTGACGCCGGAGCTGATCGGCGAGGTCTTCGGCGTGCGGGCGCACCGGCTCAGCCACCCCGTGACCGGGCGGCCCCTGATCGCCTTCTCCTCCCCGGAGCCGTCCCGGGAGCCCTCCCCGCAGTCCCCGTCCTCATCCGAGCCGGAAACCCCGTCCGAGCCGGAAACCCCGTCCGAGCCGGAAACCCCGTCGGAAGCGCCGTCGGACGACCCGGCGCCCGAGCGTTCAGCCAAGGAGCACGCACGATGACCCGTTCCCTCCCCTCCCGTCCCGGCCTCGCCGGAACGGCCCTGGCCTCCGTGGGCCTGCTCGCCCTCACCGCCTGCGGCTCGGGCGTCTCCGAGCCCGAGGAGGACGGCGAGGGCTCCGCCGGCGCGGAGCGGACCGTCGTGGAGAACTGCGGCCGGGAGATAGAGCTCTCCGCCGCCCCCGAGGCGATCGTGGGCCTGAGCCCCTCGCAGACCGAGCTGCTGCTGCGCCTGGGCCTGCGCGACCGGATGGCGGGCCAGGCCCAGACCGCCACCGCGCCGCTGCCCGAGGACCTGCGGGCCGAGGCCGAGGACATCCCGGTGCTCAGCGAGGACGCCCCGCCCACCCGGGAGGTGCTGCTGGAGGCCGGGCCGGACTTCGTGGCCGCGCCCACCGCCTACGAGTTCACCGCCGAGCAGGGCTTCGCCAGCGTCGAGCAGCTCGAGCAGGCCGGCGTGGCCGCCTACATCGCTACCGGCGGCTGCGCGGACCGCCGGATGACCGGCACGGTGGACGACCTGTTCACCGACCTGGAGGCCCTCGGCCAAGCCCTCGGCGTGGAGGAGGCCGCCGCCGGGCTCACCGAGGAGGCCCGTGCCACGCTGGAGGACGTCGACGAACGCGTCGCGGACCAGGAGCCGCTGACGGTCGCCCAGGTCTACGTCGAGGGCTCCACGCTCTCCGCGATCGGCGCCGGCATCGAGTACGACATCATCCGCCGGGCCGGCGGCGAGAACGTCTTCGGGCCCCAGGACGCGGCGTTCGCGGACTTCTTCGCCGCGCAGATCAACCCCGAGACCCTGGCCGAACGCGACCCGCAGGCCCTCGTGTTCGCGGTCAACAGCCCCGAGCACGAGGAGGCCACGCGCGACTACCTGACCCGGACGTTCCCCGAGCTCGACGCCGTGCGCAACGACCGCCTGGTCTCCATCTCCGCCTCGGACGTCTACCCCGGCACGCTGGGCAACGTGGACGCGGTCGCGGAGGTGGCCGAGGGCCTGTACCCCGAGGCGTTCTGACGCCCCGTCAAGCCGAGAGGCCGCCCGGCCCGCGCCGGGCGGCCTCCGCCGTTTCCCCGTCCTTTCCGGGAGTTGCGGGCGGGCTTCAGGCGGGCCGGACGGCCAGGACGCGGTTCAGCGCGCTGTCCGGCCGTGAGGTGAGCTGCTCCCAGGTGCCCTCCTCCGCGATCCGCCCCGCCTCCAGCACCGCGACGCGGTCGGCCCGGCGGATGGTCGCGGGGCGGTGGGCGATGACGATGGTGGTGCGGCTCTCCGCGCCGAGCGCGGCGGCGAGTTCGGCGTCACCCGCGTTGTCCAGGTGGGCCGTCGTCTCGTCCAGGACCAGGACGCGGGGCTCCGCGAGCAGGGCGCGGGCCAGGGCGATCCGGGCGCGCTGCCCGCCGGAGAGGGTGGCGCCGCGCTCGCCCACGAGGGTGTCCATGGGGGCGATCCGGTCGACGCCGCACAGCCGCGCCGTCGCCGCCAGCCGGCGTTCGTCCGCCTCGGGCGCCCCCAGGCGCAGGTTCTCCGCCAGGGTCCCGTGGAAGAGGGGGGTGTGCTGGCCCACCACGGCCACCGCGCGGCGCAGGTCGGCGTCGCGCAGCTCGCGCAGGTCGACGGGCTCGCCGCCCTCGGGCAGCAGGAGCACGGCCCCGGCGGCCGGGTCCCAGAAGCGTGCCAGCAGGTGGGCGCAGGTGGACTTGCCCGCGCCCGAGGCGCCGACCAGGGCGAGGGTCTGCCCGGCGGGGACGGTGAGGTTCACCCCGTCCAGCACGGGCGGGCCGCCGTAGGCGAAGGACACCCGGCGCAGCCGGACGCCCAGCGGGCCCGGCGGCAGCGGGCGCGGCGCGGCCGGAGGCGGGGCCAGGGCCGGGGCGTCCAGGGCCGCGCGGACCCGGGCGGCGGCGGCGCGCAGGCCCACGGCCTGGCTCAGCGCCCGGGCCGACTCGGCCACCGGGCCCAGCACCGACAGCGAGAGCGCCACCGCCGCCGGGGCCCAGGCCCCGTGCAGCCGCCCGGAGGCCACGGACTGCGCCGCGGCGGCCACCGTTCCCAGCACCGCGAGCACGATCAGCAGGTCGCGGGCGGCGGCGGCCACGGCCTCCCAGCCGGCCTCCGCCCGCTGGGCCTCGCCCACCTCCCTGCCCCGCGCGGCGAGTTGGCGCCGCCGGGCGGCCAGGCCGCCGAAGGCCAGCAGCTCGGGCAGCCCGTCCACGGTCTCGACGGTGTCGGCCGACAGCCGCGCGGCGGCGGCGCGGGTGCGGGCCCCGCGCGCGGCGCGCCCGCGCGCGTCCGCGAAGGGGGCCGCGATCAGCAGCGCGGCCACCGGCAGTACGGCCGCGAGCAGCCACGGCTCGACGGCGCCCAGCACGGCGCAGGCGCCGGAGAGGACGAGGCCGGAGGCCAGGAGCTGGGCGGTGGTGTGGGCGTAGAAGAACTCCAGCGCCTCCACGTCGGCCATCGCCGTGGCGGCCAGGTCGCCGCTGCGCCGTCCGGCCACGCGGGCGGGCGCGCTGCGGGCGAGCCCGTCGAAGATCCGCACGCGCAGCTCGGCCAGCACGCGGTAGGCCAGGTCGTGGGAGAGGTCCATCTCCCGCCAGGTCGTCCACGCGCGCACCAGGACGAGGGCGATCAGGGCGAGGACCGTACCCGCGGAGGGCGCGCGGCCCTCGATGACGGCGGTGCCCACGGTGTGCGCGGCCAGCGTAAACAGGCAGACCAGCGCGGCCTGTTCGAGCAGTGCGGCGGCGCAGGTGCGGGCCACCATGGCGCGGTGCCCGGCGAGCGCCGGCAGCAGGGCGCGCAGGGAGCCGCGCGCGGGCGTCTCGTCCGGCGGTGTGTCCGCGTCGTTGGGCGGTATGCCCGCGTCGCGGGCGGTGGCGCTCACGCGGCCAGCCTCCCCTCGGCGGCGTCGCCCGCCCGGACCAGGTCGGCGTACAGGCCCCCGGCCGCGAGGAGGGAGGCGTGCTCGCCCACGGCCTCCACCCGCCCGCGGTCCAGCACCACGATCCGGTCGGCGTGCCGGACGGCCGCGAGCCGGTGGGCGACCACCAGCACGGTCCTGCGCCCGGCGGCCCGGCGCAGCTCGCCGACGATGCCGGCCTCGCGGCGTTCGTCCACCGAGCTGGTGGCCTCGTCCAGGACCAGCACCGGCGCGTCCGCCAGCAGGGCCCGCGCGAGCGCCAGCCGCTGCCGTTGCCCGCCGGAGAGGGTGGCCCCGCGCTCGCCGAGGACGGTGGCGTACCCGTCGGGCAGGGCCGCGATCTCCTCGTGAACGCCCGCGGCGCGCGCCGCGCGGACCAGCTCCCCGTCCGTGGCCGCGGGCCGGGCCAGGCGCAGGTTCTCGGCGATGGTGGCGTGGAAGAGGTGGGTGTCCTGGGAGACGACGGCGATGCCCCGCCGCAGCGAGGCCAGGGTGTACGCGGAGGCGTCCCGGC
Organism: Streptomyces boetiae; assembly: GCF_031845405.1. Lineage (NCBI taxonomy): Bacteria > Bacillati > Actinomycetota > Actinomycetes > Kitasatosporales > Streptomycetaceae > Streptomyces > Streptomyces boetiae. The sequence continues at coordinate 61,413 of NZ_JAVREN010000012.1, read as the reverse complement.
CGTCGAGGGTGATCCGGCCGCGCCGCGGGTCGCGGTGGCGCAGCAGCAGCGCGATCAGCGTGGACTTCCCCGCGCCCGAGGGGCCGACGATCGCGGTGGTGCGCCCGGCCTCGGCCGTGAAGCTGACCCCGCGCAGCGCGGGCTCCCGCGCCCCGTCCCACCCGAACTCCACGTCCTCGAACCGCAGTCGGGGCGGCTTCGCCCAGGAGGCCCGCAGCGTTCCCGCGTCGGGAACGGCCGGCTCGGCGGTGCGCAGCGCCCGCAGCCCGTCGGCGGCCGAGGCCCCCAGGTACCCGGCGTGCCACTCGCGGGAGAGGTCGCGCACGGGCCGGAAGCACTCGGCGGCCAGCAGCAGCACCAGGTAGGTGCCGGTGGCGGCGGTGGAGCCGGTGACGGCCGAGCGGCAGGCGAGCAGCGCGGCGGCGGCCGTTCCGCCCTGGACGGCCAGGTCGGTCAGGCCGGTGTCGACCAGGGAGACGCGGAGCTTGGCGACGGTCGCCCGGTGCAGCGCGGCCGAACGCGCCTGGAGCCGCTCCCGCGTCCGCCCGACCGCGCCCGCGGCCCGCAGCGCGGGCATGCCCTGGAGGGCCTCCAGGTAGTCGGCGCCCAGCCCCTCGTAGGTGTCCCAGTGGTCCCTGCCGCGCCGGGCCAGCAGCCGGTCCCAGGCGCGCGGCCCGGCCAGGGCCAGCAGCAGGGCGGGCACGAGGCCCAGGAGGGCGAGGGGCTCGATCGCGGCGAGGGCGGCGAGCAGCAGCGGGGGGACGGCCAGGGTGATCAGGAGCTGGGGGAGGTAGCGGGAGACGTACGCGTCCACGCCCTCGACCCCGTCGACCAGGGTGGTGCGAACGGCCCCGGCGCGCGCCGGTGGTGCGCCCGGGCGCCCGCCCGGGGAGGACAGGTGCGCGGGCCCGAGCCGCCCGAGGTGGGCGAGGAGTTCGTCCCTCAGGCGCACCCGCACGCGCGCCCCGGCGCGCACGGCCGTGTGCCGCTGGCGCCGGGCGAGCCCCGCGCGGGCGGCGACGACGGCGAGCACCGCGCCCAGCAGCAGGGGCAGCCGGGCCGTCTCGCCCCGGGCCGCCTCGGCGAGGGCCAGGGCCAGCAGCACGGCCTGTGCGAGGTGGGTGAGGGTGACGGCGCCCTGGAGGAGGGTGGCCGCCGCCAGGGGGCGCCGCGCGTGCCGTGCGGCGCGGCGCAGCTCGGGGTGGACGATCACGGGGTTCTCTCTTCGACATGGGAGGGGGTGGCGAGGCCCAGGGCCAGGCCGTGGACGATCCAGTCCCGGCCCGGGGCGGAGCCGAGGGCGGCGCCCAGGTCGGCCCGCTGCCAGGAGCCGATGGGGCGGGCGGCCAGCGCGTGGCGGGCGGCGGCGACGTGGGCCAGCCCGGCGGCGTACCCGGCGCGCAGGTGGGCGCGGCGGATGCGCGGGGCGTCCGCGTCGGACGGGCAGCCGTGGCCGAGGAGGACGGCGCCCGCCTGCGCGATCCAGGGCTGGCCGGCGGCCCAGGCGGCGAGCGTGGGCCGGGCCTCGCCGGCGGCGAGGCGGCGCAGGTCGCCGTCGTCCGCCAGGGCGAGGAGGCCGGGGCGGGGGGCGCCGACGGCGGCGCACCAGGCGATCTCGCCCGCGCTGGCCCCGGCGGCGGTGGCCAGCAGCGCCCGCAGGGCCTCCTCGGGCGGCGCGCCGTGCAGGGGCGGCGGGGCGCTGCGGCGGGCCAGCAGTTCGGCGGGCGTGGGGGCGTCCTCGGCCGGTGGAGCGTCCCCGGGCGGGGCGAAGTGCAAGGTGACGAGCGGGTCTTCGGCGCTTCCGCCGATGCGCGGAGCGGCCGGGGGAACGCCCAGGGCGCGGCCCGCCAGCCACAGCGCGGCGGCGGCGTGCCCGGCGTCCAGCAGGAGCAGCGGCCAGGCGCGGTGGCCGTAGTGGGAGACCGTGCGCCGGGGGGTGAGGGACAGCTCGACGGACGCCCCGGGGGGTGCGTCGGCGGGTGCCGGGCCGAGGCGGTGGACGCGGTGGCGCAGCGGGTCGTAGCCGTAACGCCCGGGCAGCAGCGGGCAGTTCGCGCCGACGGCCAGCCGGGCGTCCACCGGGTGCAGCGCGCCCGCGGAGGGCGCGGGCCGCAGCCGCCCCGCGCGGTCCGTGGCCGCCAGCGAGAGGCGGAGCAGGCGGGACAGGTCCAGCTCCCCCTGCCCGGGCCCGGGCAGGGGCAGCGGCGGCCCCGGCCAGGCGCGGACGGGCGGCCCGGCCGGGGTGCCGGGGCCGGGCTCCTCGGGGGAACGGGCGCGGGCGAGCGCGGCGACGAGGTCCACGGGCGGCCTCACATGTGGGGCGGCGGGGCCAGCGTGAAGTCCTCCGGCGCGCGGGGGGCCTCGGTGCGCCAGCCGCGCGCGAGGGCGGCGTCGGCCAGGCGCGGGCAGCCGAAGTACCCGAAGGCGGCGGGGGCGTTGGGCAGCAGGCCGGAGACCAGGACCCGGGCCACGCGCAGCGGCGTCCCGGCCACGTCCTCGGTGGTGAGGTCGAAGGTCATCACCCGGTGGCCGCCCTCGCGCAGGGCGCGCTCCAGCCGCTCCGGGCTGCCGGGCTCGACCGCCCCGAGGGGAACGGTCCCGTGCGCGGGCTCGGTGAAGCGCCGGGCCTCGGCCGCCATCCGGGGGTCCAGCCACACCTGGACGTGCGCGCCCAGGTCCCGCACGCGCGCGAACTCCTCGCCGCAGTCGTCGAGATAACGCCGGTCCTCGCGGTGGTCGAGATAGAGGCCGCGCGCGAGCAGTCCGGCCTCCACGGCCCGGAAGACCCACCCGTCCGCCTCGGTGAGCCCCTGGGTGAACACCCAGGTGTGCACGGCCTCCAGCACGGCCTTGCGGGCGGCCTCGGCCGGGTCGTACTTGCAGGCGAACCCGGCGGCGTACAGGCCGAGCCGGGGGTCGTGGACGAGGGCCGCCATGCAGGGGGCGAACTCCGAGGGCATCTGTGCGATCCACACATCGAGGCCGCATCCGGCCAGGTCCTCGCTCAGCCCCGGCACGGTGGCCGGGTCGATGCCGCGGGCCGGGCCGTCGAGGTGCCACCACAGTTCGAGCGCGTCGCGCTCCACGAGCTCCAGCAGGCCGCGCCCGACGGCGTCCTCGAAGCCCTGCCCGGCGGCGATGCCCGCGTAGTTGAGGTGGTGGGTGCGGGGCAGCGAACGCAGCTCGCCCTGGCGCCAGTTGAGGTGGGTGAGCGCGACGGGCGCCCAGACCTCGGCCCGCTCGCCGCCGGGCAGCCGCTCCTCGCCGCGCGCCCACAGCGCGGGCGTCTCCTCCGTGAGGGGCCGGTAGGGGAAGCGTGCGCGGGCGTACTGCCAGGGGGCGTAGGCGGGCAGCTCGCGCGGGCCGTACAACCGCAGCCCCTTCTCCGCCAGTTCGGCGGCCGTGGCGCGCAGCGGGGCGAGGGGGTGGCCGGGCGGGGGGACGCGGTTGCCGCAGTAGCGCTCGATGCCCTCCGCGATGGCGGCGACGCGGGCGCCCTCGGGGTCCCCGAAGGTGGTGCCCAGCGAGACCCGGTCGGCGGGCCACAGCCCGAGCCTGCGGGCGTCGGAGATCTCGGCCGTGAGCGCGGTGTAGCGCGGCGGCGCCCCGGCGGGGTGCTCGACGGGCTTGACCTTCCGGACGATCCCGCAGACGGGGTCCACCAGCGCCTCCAGCGGCAGCGCCGCGCCCGCGGGCTCCGCCCTCGCCGCGGGGCCGGCGGCCGTCCCGGGCCCGCTCCTCGTCGCGGGCCCGTCCGTCCGCCCGGACCCTTCCACCCGTCCGGGTTCCGCGGTCGTCGGCTCCGCCGCTGCGCGGGCCGCCGTCCGCGCCTGCTCCGCCGTCGTCTCTGCCGTCATCGCGGGATCTCCTGTTCGGGGTCGGTGGGGGCGGGGAGGGCGCGGAGCGCGGGGAGCAGCAGCGCCACGCTGCCGGGGGCGACCTCGCGCCGGGAGGGGAGCAGGCGGGAGGCCGTCACCGGGTCCTCGCCGGTGTGCGGGTTGCGGGCGTGGGCCGGGAAGTGGTGGCCGGCGATCTCCAGGCGCAGCCGTGTCCCGGCGGGCAGCCGCGCCGCGAGCCGCCCCAGCGGCACCGCCAACTCGGCCGCGCCACCCGGGGGATCGGCGCGCCGCACGGCGCCGAGGGCCAGCCGCCGCGCCGCGCCTTCCGGGCCCAGCGCGACGAGGCGGGCGAACCAGTCGGCGCACGGCGTGTCCGCGGTGGCCCGCAGCCGCACCTCGGCGGTACCGAGGAGGTCCAGCGGGAGGGGCAGCGGCGCGGTGACGCACACGCAGCGGTCGGGCGTTCCCCCGGCGGGGCCGGCGGGGTCGGCGGCGACGCCGGGGACGTTCAACGACCCGGACAGCGCCGGGCGTTCGGGGTCGGCCGTGAACGCGGGCCCGCGCAGCGGCAGGACCTCGGGGCCGTACGCCTCGCCCTCCGCGCCGGCGGGCAGCCACAGGGGGCTGCCGCCCAGCGCGAGCGCGCCCCGGTGCCCGGGGCGCAGCTCCCCGGCGAGGGCGCGGCGCGCCCAGCGCGCGTAGAGGTCGCCCAGCCGCACGCGGTGAGCCGGGTCGGCGTCGGGCCCCGGCTCGGCGACCAGGCCGTGCCCCCAGGGGCCCATCAGCAGCCGCGCCGAGGGCCCGCCCCAGGCGCGCCACAGCGCGAACGTGTCCTCGGCGAACGGGTCGTGGTGGCCGCCCACGGCGAGCAGGGGAACGCCGGCCCGCACCGCGAGCGCGACCGTCCGGCCGCGCTCGCGGTGCCGCCACAGGCCGGGCCAGGAGGGGAGGCTCCGGCCGAGGCGGGCGGGGAGGGCGTTCACCGGGAGGTGGGCCAGCAGGCCGGGGTCGGCGGACAGGGCCCGCTGGAGGGCCTGTTCGTCGGAGTCGGGCCGGTCGCCGTGGGCGGCCCACCACCCGGCGCGGGCCGACAGCCGTTCCACGCCGGAGGGTTCGCGCGCGGTCTCGGCGGGGCCCAGCGCGGGCACGGCGGCGAGGACCGCGTCCGGGCGGGCGTCCTCGGGGGCCTCCAGCGCGAGGGCGAGGGCGCAGTGCGCGGCGTAGGAGGCGCCGGCCGCGATCAACCGCCCGTCGCTCCAGGGCTGTCGGCGCAGCCAGCGAGCGGTGGCCGCGCCGTCGGCGGCCTCGCGCGCGTAGGGGTGCCAGGCGCCGGGGGAGGCGTGCCGCCCCCGCACGTCCTGGGCCACGGCGGCGAACCCGCGCCGGGCCCAGCCGCGCAGCTCGGCGCGGTGCCGCAGCCGGTCGTAGGGCGTACGCAGCAGGACGGCCGGGAACGGGCCGTCGCCGTCCGGGAGTTGGACGTCGGTGGCCAGGCCCTCGACGGCCGTGGTGAGGGTGCTCATCCGGCCGTTGAAGGCATCGGGGCGACGGCGGGGACGGGCAGCACGGGGTGCTCGGTGACGGTGAGGGTGCGCAGGTCGACGCGGCGCAGGCGGCGCCGGGGAGGCAGGCCGCCGGGGGCAGGGGCGCCGGCCTCGGGGGCGCCGGTGGCCCAGCGGGCGAGGTCGTCCGCGAGGAGGCCGGCGAGCAGCCAGGCCGCCGGGGCGGTGAGGGGGACGGGGGCGCCGGAGGTGCGCGGGCCGCTCCAGTAGGCGGCCAGCTCGCGGTGGGCGGGCGTGGCGGCGAGGCGGCGGGCTCGGACGTGGGCGGAGGTGACGTCGCCGGGGGCGGCGGCGAGGGGTTCGAGGTAGTACTGCCAGCCCTCGCGGTGGCCGCGCAGCCAGGCGACGCCGCGCTCGGGGAGCCGGTCGGCGGTGTCCCACAGCCCCTCGGGCACGGGCCCGTCGAGGCACCAGACGACGGCGGCGGGGCGCCCCGCGTCCGCCTCGCCGGGCCCGACGGCGCGCGGCTCGGCGCCCTCGGCCCGCAGGCAGGCGGCCAGCGGCCCGGTCAGCGCGGGGTCGCCCACCAGCCGCACCTCCCGGCGTCCGGCGGGCCACTCCCGGCGGGGCGGGGCGTCGGCCAGGTAGCCGGCCCCCTCGAACGCCCGCAGCAGGCGGCCGAGTCCGGCCCGCGCCTCCTCCGTGCCCGCCGTGTCCGTGCCCGCCGTGTCCGCGCCGGAGAGGCGGGCGAGGAGCGCGGGGCGGTCGGCCTCGCCGGTCCGCACGGTGAGGAATTCCCCCTCGGCCGTGCGCAGGGCCAGGCCCCGTCCGGGCACGGAGACGACCTCGACGCCGGGGGCGAGCTGGCTGCGGGACACGGGGCGTTCTCCTGTCGGCGAGGCGAGGCGAGGCGAGGCGAGGCGAGCGGTCGGGCCGGGGCGCGGGGCGTGGACGGGCGGGTGGGCCCGCCCCGCGGCGCGGGCGGGCCCACGGGGGTGAGTCGCCCTGCTCAGTCCTCGACGTCGTCGAAGGGGTTCTCGACGAGCGCGTTGGAGTGGGAGGCCGAGTCGTGGGCCAGCTGGCCCGGGTCGGCGATCGGCTCGAAGACCTGCTCGTTGTCCATGAACTCTCCTTAATCGCAAGGGAGGTACGACGCCCGGGTGAGCGCCGCACGGCAGACCTTAATGAAGATGATTATCTTTTCCTAGTCTTGTTGGAGGGTGATCCGGGTAACACGAGCCCCGGGCGCCCCGGCGAAGGAGGCCCCGATGACCGCCGGTCCGCTGCTGCTGATCTCCGACCACGTGGCGGGAAACGTCCGCGTGCTGACCGTCCCGGACGGCGAGGAGGCTGCTCGCCTGACGCGTCGTCACCTCTCCGAGCACGCCGGGTTCCTGGCCCTGCCGCGCGGGCGGGTGGCCTGCGTGGACGACCGCCGGGGGGAGCTGCTGGTGCTCGACCCCTTCGGCCCCGAGCTGGTGGAGGCCGCGGTCCCGGTCGCCGCCCCGGCCGAGCACCTGGCCGCCGACCCCACGGGCCGGTGGGTGGCGGTCACCACCGGCCTGGGCAGGAACGGCGCCCCCTGGTCGGACCTGCTGACGGTCGCGGACCTGGCCACGGGGGACGCGGCCCGGGTGCGCACCCGCGCGGGCGAGCCGGGCGTCACCGTCCTCGGGGGAGCCGTGGGGGACCCCCTCCTCGTCCTGCGGCACCGGGAGCCTGGCGCGCTGGACGTTCACAGCTTCGCCGCCCTGCTCGGCGCGCCTCCCGGCTGCCCGCCGGCCGCGCCGCTGGCCTCCCTGCCCCTGCCGGGGGACGGGCACGGAGACGCCCAACTCCCCTGCGCCGGGCGGGTATTCGCGGCCACGGGCGAGGGCGTGCACGCGGCGCGCCGCGAGGGCGGGAGGCTGGTCGCGGAGGCGGTGATCCCGTGGGGCGCGCCCGGCCGGGGCTGGTACCTGCGGCTGGACACCCGGCGCCCGGCGCTGTGGTCCACGCTGCGCGCAGGCCCGGCGGACCCGCTGCGGTGGACCTCGTGGACGAACCGGGCCTGGCGCCACGACCTGGAGACGGGCCGGACGACGGGGGCGGACCTCGGCCCGGGGCTGGTCTTCCGGCTGGCCCTGGCGCGGGAGCACACCGCCTTCACCCGCGTCCACCCGGACGGGGACGAGCTGATCCTGCTGGGTGCCGACGCCTCGGCGCCGGCGGCGCGGGTTCCCCTCCCGGCCATGGACGGGGCCCCGCGCCGCGGGGGCACCCCCTGGGAGGGCGTTCAGCGCCGCGCGGTGGCGGCCTCGCCGGGCGCGCGCTGGGTCGCCGTCACCCGAGGCGGCCACGGCGAGGTCCACCTCATCGACGCCCGCACGGGCGGGGAAACCACCCGCCTGCGCCTGGACACGCCCCTGCACCACGGCGGCCACCTCGCGCTGCGCACCCCGGCCGACGGGGCCGAGGCCGACCCCGTCGGCCGCTGAGGGCCCGTCGCCGGGTCAGCTCAGCGGCGGCGGGTGGGGGATGCGGCCGGTGAGGAGGAGGGCGAGGGTCAGGTCCTGGACGCCGGGGCCGTCGGAGAGGAGGTCGCGGTCCAGCAGGCGTTCGGCGGTCTGGAGGCGCGTGCGGACGGTGGCGCGGCCGATGCCCAGGCGGCGGGCGGCCCGCTGGGCGTCGCCGTTGGCCCGGACCCACGCGGTGGCGACCTCCAGGAGCTCCCCGCCGCGCGGGTGCCGCTCCACCGGGCCGAGGAAGGCCGCGGCCCAGGCCCGCGCGGCCTCGCCCGCCTCCCCGGCCTCCGCATACGGCGCCCAGGGCGCTCGCCGGTGCCCGGCGGCGCCCGCCGCGCGGGCGGCCTCCGCGGCCGGGCCCTCCGCCGCGGGCTCGGCCAGGCGCAGGGCCAGCGCGAGGAGGGCGCGGGAGGCGGCGTCCTCCAGCTCCAGGCCCAGGGCCCGCTGGGCGTTGCGCAGGTGGGCCGCGACGGTGTTGCGGTGCACGCCGAGGAGGACCGCCACGCCGGTGCGGGGGAACTGCAGCGCCAGGCGCAGGACGTCCACGGTCAGCCGGGGCGCCCCGTCCAGCGGCGCGAGCAGGCGGCGGGCCCAGCGCCGGGCCGGCTCGTGGGGCAGGAACTCCTCCAGCGAGGCCGTGCCCTGGAAGACGGCCCGCCGCCCGGCGCTGGTGCGCGCGGCGGCCAGGGCGTGGCGGGCCTGCTCGTACGCGCGGGCCGTCTGCGGCAGCGGGTGCGGCCGGCTCAGGCCCAGGGCGTAGCGGGGGTTGGCCGCCACGAGGTCGCTCAGCAGGGCGGGGATGCCGCGGTCCACGGCGCCCGGCGGCTCGTTCTCCTCCTCCGCGACCAGGCCGATGAGGTGCTCGTCCCAGACCGGGCAGCTCACCAGCAGCCCGCCCGCGTGGAAGCCCGCCGCGTCCTGGTGCGCCTGGGCGATCAGCTCCCGGTCGTCCGGGGCGCAGCGCAGCACGCACACCCGCACCCGCTCGGCCCGCAGCAGGGGCGGAACGGCCCCGGCGGACATCCGCAGCGCCAGCGACACGTCGCCCGTCATCAGCACCATGGTCACCGCGAGCCGCACCCGGTGGGCCTTGCGCTGGTACGCCGCCAGCACCTCCTCGGCCTCCCGCGCCCGGGCGAGGGCGGCCAGCAGGCTCCCGGCGTGCGAGGCCACCGCCACGGCCCGCCGGTCCGGGGGCAGCGTGCCCGCCAGCACCAGGACGGGGCGCGGGGGGCTCGTTCCCAGGGCCTCCAGCAGCACGTGGTACTCGCCGATCCGGGTGGCCGCCGAGGCGGTGCCCTGCGCGGCCAGGCGGGTCAGCACCGGCCGCGCGAGGGTCAGCACCTCCGGCGGGAAGCCGGGCGTTGCCACCATCACCGCGCCGGCGGGGCCCAGGAGGGCGCATTCCAGGCCGAGTTCGCGGGCCAGCCAGTCCGCCACGCCCTCAAGTTCCCCCGCAGCCCCGGGTCTGCGCGCCGCCCGGCCCAGCAGCGGCAGCAACTCGTCGATCCGGCCGGCGAACCCCTGCGTACTCAACACGTCGGCCACCCCACCCTTTCCGCCCTCGTGCCCGCCCCGGGCCCCACCAGTGTCACCGCCGCGGTGCGCGCCGCAACGACGCGAACCGGCCAGGCGCCGCGGGGCGCCCGGCCGGGATCGATGGTGGCAGGGTGAGGCCCGCCGGGCGGCCTCTCAGGCCGGGAGGGCGGGGGAGGGGGCGCGGTGGTGGAGGCGGGCGCGGAGCTGGGCGACCAGGTCGCGCAGGTCCGCGGCGTCGGTGGCGGTGCCGAAGAGGTAGAAGTCGGGGCGGATCAGGGCGGCCACGTGCCCGTGGCCGCGCAGGTGGGGCAGCCAGGCGTCGTCCACGTCCTCGTACTCCCCGTCCGGGAGGCCGCCGTCGGGGGTGGTGCCCTTCGGGTGCAGGGGAACGAACGCCGTGCCGACGCCCGCCAGGAAGGCGCGGTCGGCCGCGTCCAGGGCGGCCAGTGGGCCGGGCCCGTCCGTCAGCAGCACGAACCCGCCGCCGGTGAACGCGTCGATCAGCCCGGTGCGTTCACCCGCGCGCACCCGGTACTGCGGGGTCAGGTGCCCCACGTCCGCGCGCCGGGCGCCGTCCGCGCCGCGCTGCAGAACGCCGTCGCCCAGGACCGGCGGGGGAGCGGGCGGCAGCACCCGGGCGGGGTCCGCGCCCCCGGCGGTCATCCGGGCGTCCCGCTCGCGCGCCTCCTCCTCGTCCAGGACGCAGATGACCCGGCCCAGGGCCATGGACATCCCTATGGCGTGCTGGACGTGCTCGCGGCGCTCGGAGGTGTACGAGTCCAGCAGCGCCGCCTCGGAGGCGCCGCGCAGCACGAGGTCGAGCTTCCAGGCGAGGTTGAGCGCGTCGCGCACGCCCGAGCACATGCCCTGCCCGGCGAAGGGCGGCATCCGGTGCGCGGCGTCCCCGGCCAGCAGCAGGCGCCCGTCGCGCCAGCGGTCGGCCCAGCACGCCTGGAAGGTGTAGACGGTGTGCCGTTCGAGGGTGGTGTTCTCCGGGGTGCGGCCCCAGGGGGCGAGCAGGCGCCAGGCGGCCTCGGGGGTGTTCAGCTCCTCGACGGTCTCGCCGGGCAGGCGCATGAACTCCCAGCGCCGCCGCCCGGGTCCGCCGGAGACGACGGTGGTGGGGCGGGCGGGGTCGCACAGCTGCCAGTTCATGGGGGACCACACGGTCTCGCGGTCGTGGGGCAGCGTGTCGACGATCAGCCAGTCGAAGAAGAAGCCGAGGTCGGTCTCCTCGGTGTCCATGTGCCGGCGGACGAAGCTGTTGGCGCCGTCGGCCCCGATGACCCAGCGGGCGGCGTGCGTGAAGGTCGTGCCGTCCGCGGCGCGGGCGGTCAGCTCGACGTGCCCGTCCCCCTCGCCGCCCGGAATGTCACGCAGGCCGACGAGCTCCTGGCCGCGGTGCAGCGTCACGCCGGGAACGGCCGCGGCCTCGGCCGCCAGCACGGCCTCCAGCTCGGGCTGGGAGAAGAAGTTGGCGGTGGGCCAGCCGCTGGGGCCCGTGCCGGACCAGTCGATGCGGACCAGGGCCTCGCCCTGGCGGTTGCGCCACTCGTAGTGGTCGGGGACGGGGTCGGTGAGGGCCCTGACCTGCTCGCCCACGCCGGCCGCCTGGAAGATCCTGCCGATCTCGTGGTCGAAGTGCACGGCCCGGGGCAGCGGGTACGGCTCGGGCCAGCGCTCCAGGACGAGGACGTCGTGGCCGCGGCGGCCCAGGAGCAACGCCAGGAGCTGGCCGATCGGGCCGAAGCCGACGACGGCCACGTCGTGCGGGGGGTTCTTGGTCACAGGGCACCTCGCTGTGCGGTCCGGGCGGACGGGTGATCCCCTCGGGCCCGGCGCGGTCGTTCCGCCCCGTTCGGCGGAGACTTTCGAAAGTGAGCCGCACGGTACTTTCGAAACTTCGCCGGGTCAACGGGTGGTGTGCGCGGGTCGCGGGATTCGCCCGGGTCGCCGGGTCGCGGTTGCCGCCGGACTCGGCCGGGCTCAGCCGGCGTCGCGCGCCAGGCGCTCGGCCAGGCGCCTGAGGTCGGGCAGGGCGGCGGCGATGCGCGCGCGGGACTCGGCCGGGAGGTCCGCGAGGGCGGCGGCGACGCCGAGGTGGAGGGCGGAGTCGACCTGTTCGCCGCCCGCGCGCATCTTCGCCGTCGGGCGGAGCTGGACGGCGCGGCGGTCCGCCGGGTCGGGCGCCCGCTCCAGGAAGCCGTCCCGCACCAGGAGCGTGACCAGCGCGCTGACGTTGTTCGGCTGCATGCGCAGGGCGCGCGCGGCCTCGCGCACGCTGATGCCCGGCCGGTCGTGCACCAGGTGGAGCAGCTCGACCTGCGCCGGGGGGCGGACGTGCTCGCCCTCGGGGGGCCGGACGGTCTGGCGGAGCGTGCGGTGCAGCGTCCAGACGACGCGGCTCAGCTCGGCGGGCAGGTCCGCTGCTGCGGTCATGGTCAGCGAGCCTACCGGCGGGGCGCGGCGGGCCCCCGGGCGGAGGCTCGTCGGCTCTTTCGGGATAGGTATTGCACTATAGGTAAATGCGTGGATAAGGTGCGGCGGCCGGTCGCCGGGCGGCGGGTCGGGGTCGTTGCCTCTCGTCCGCCTCGGTCGTAGCATCCCAATTTACAGGACTTCTGTCCTTCTTTGCGGGACAACGAAAGTGAGTCGCCATGTCGCAGACCGCCACCGACGCCCAACGCCCGCCCGAGCCGGACATCGCGCGCTCCCTCACCCTCCACCTGCGCGGCGACTGGGGCGGCGCCAACCTGCACCGCGTCTGCGGCTGGATCGCCCAGGAGCTGGGCGACCGCACCGGCCCCCATACCCGCATCGCCACCTGGAACAGCCGCGGCTTCGTGGACGCCGTCCGCGCCGTGGGCCGCGGCGAGGTGCAGGTGGCCCTGGCCACCCCGTCCGCCTTCGTCTGCGCCGCCCTCGACGGCCGCGGCCCGTACGCCGACGAGCACTACCCGGACCTGCGCGCCCTGGGCGTGGTGCCCCAGCGCGACCGGCTGGTCATCGGCGTCAGGAAGTCCCTGGGCATCGGCAGCTTCGAGGAGCTGCGCGCCCGGCGCCCCGCGCTGCGCCTGGCCACCTCGGTGGACGACGGCGTGAACCACGTGGGCGTCGCGGCCCTGGAGCTGCTGGCCCGCTCCGGCGTGGACATCGAGGGCTGGGGCGGCGAACTCCTCCTGGACGAGCGGCCGTTCGAGTCCCTGGAGCACGTCGCCGAGGGCCGCGCGGACGCCATCGCCCACGAGGCCGTCATGCTCCCGGCCTGGCAGGAGATCGGCGCGGACCTGACGTTCCTGGAGGTCGAGCCGGAGGTCCTGGACGGGCTGCGCGCGGACTTCGGCTGGCCCGACGCCGTCGTGGAGGAGGGGTACTTCCCCGGCTCCCCCCGCTTCCGCACCCTCGACTTCTCCGACTTCCTGGTGCTCGCCCGCGCCGACCTGCCCGAGGACGTGGCCTACGCCATCGCCTGGGTGCTGGGCGAGACCCGCCACCAGATCGAGCGCCAGTACCGCCACATCCCGCCGGAGCGCAGCCCGATCACCTACCCGCTCGACCCGGTGACCATGGGCCGCGCCCCGATCCCGCTCCACCCCGGCGCCGCCCGCTACTACGAGGCGCTGCCCGGGTGGGAGGCCGCGCCCGCGTCCTGAGGCCCGCGTCCTGAGGCCGGCGCCCTGAGGCCCGCGTCCTGAGGCCCGCGGCGGGGGGGGCGCGCCCACCGCGCCCCGCGCCGGCCGTTGCGCCTACGCCCAGGCCGCCCGCCCCGGCCGTTACGACGCGCCTCGCCCCGGCCGTTGAGCCACGCCCGGGACCCGGCCGTCCCGCCCCGTACGGAACAAGGGAGTTTCCATGGGAGCCGTACCCGAAGTCATCCAGGCCGTCTGGTCCGGCCTGCCCGCCAGGACCGTCGAGCGCGACGAGGAGCTGCTGCTCGCCCCGCCGCACCCCAACCCCTTCCCGGTCAAGCTCTGGCAGGACCACGAGCCCCTGACCGTCGTGCACTACCCGCAGGAGTACGAGGCCGTCCCCTTCGCCCCGCCGCGCGGCGTCTACGAGAGTGACCGGGTGCGCGTGGAGTGGCAGACGATGGACAACCGCCAGCCCTTCTACCACCGCAACGCCGACGTGGACGAGATCTCCTACCAGATCGCGGGCGACCGGACCCTGATGACCGAGCTGGGAACGGTCGAGCACCGGCCCGGCGAGTTCTCCCGGCTGCCGCGCGGCATCGTCCACGACAACTACGGCCGCCGCGAGAGCCACCTCCTCTTCTACACGCCCGCCCCCGTGCGCGAGGAGGCCGCGCCCCTGCGCCTGTCCGAGGCCGCCTTCCCCGCCTACCCCGGCTGGGAGGCCGGGCCGGTCAACGAGGCCGTCACCCAGTGCATGGGCGAGCCCGGCCACGACATCGCCGTCTTCCCCGCCGACGAGCGCCGCCTGCTCGAAGGGGTCAACGCCACGGCCGCCCGCCTGCGGGTGCTGGCCACCGGCGGACGCCCGGGCACCACCTGGCTCTACCGCGGCAAGGGCTTCCGGCTGGGCACCGTACGCCTCGCCCCCGCCCGCGAGCGCGTCTACCACCGCACGCTGGACGCCGACGAGATCCAGTACCAGGCCCGCGGGCGCCGCACCCTGATCACCCAGCGCGGCATCGCCGAACTCGGCCCCGGCGACTTCATCCGCGTCCCGCTCGGCATCGCGCACGCCTCCGTCAGCGAGGAGGAGAGCGTTCACCTCGTCCTGCACTCCGACCGCGCGCTGCCGCAGATCGCGGCCTCCTCCCGGAGCGCCGACCCCTGCACGCCCGAGCGGCTCGCCGCCCTGCGCGCCTGACACCACGAACCCCCGCTGCGACGAAGGAGCCGCACCGCCATGAACGCCATGCTCGCCGCCCGTGCCCAGAAGGGCGCGAGCGCCCTCCAGTTGCACCGCATCGCCATACCCGAGCCCGGCCCCCAGGACGTGCTGGTGAAGGTCGCCTCCGCCGGGCTCGCCCCCGGCATGATGGCGCTGCTCGCGCAGGGGGCGTTCACCCACCTGCCCACCACCCTCGGGCACGAGGCGGCAGGAACCATCGCGGCCGTCGGCTCCGAGGTCACCGGCCTGGTCCCCGGCACCCGGGTCCGCGTCCACCCCAACCTCAACTGCCGCACCTGTGGCTACTGCCGCACCGACCGCGACATGATGTGCGCCCAGCAGGCGATGATCGGGCACGCGGCCTTCGGGGACGTGCCGATGCCGCTGTACGACGCGTACCACGACGGCGGCCTGGCCGAGTACGTCCGCGTCCCGCACTGGCTGATCGACCCGCTGCCCGAGGCGGTCGGCTTCGACCTCGGCGCCAAGGTCCACGACCTGGCCAACGCCATGCGCGCCCTGAAGTGCGCCAGCCTGCCCCTGGGCGCCACCCTGGTCGTCACCGCCGCCACCGGCACCATGGGCACCGCCACGGTCAAGCTGGCCTCCCACTTCGGCGTGGCCCGCCTCATCCTGGTGGGCCGCAGCGCCGAACGCCTCGCCGCGGTCCGGACGTTGGCCGGCGGAATCCCCACCGAGACCGTCGCCCTGGAGGAGCTGCCCAAGGACTGGGCCTCCACCCAGGGCCTGACCCGCGCGCTGCGCGCCCTCGCCCCCGCCGGGGCCGACGCCGTGCTCGACTACGTCCCCGACGGGCCCGCCACCGCCCAGTCCCTCGCCTCCCTGGCGACCGGCGGCTCGCTGGTCCACATGGGCGCCAACCGCGCCCCCCTCCTCTTCCCCATGATCGCCGTCATGGTCAACTGCTGGCGCATCGTGGGCACCCGCGCCTGCACCCGCACCGACGCGCGCGAGGTCCTCTCTCTCCTCGCCTCCGGCGCCCTCGACGCTTCGGAGCTGATCACCCACCGCTACCCGCTGACCGACGTGGTCCGCGCGGTGGACGAGATGCGCAGCCGCGCCGAGCCGATCTGGATGGCGGTCGTCAACCCGTGATCCCGCCGCGCGGCGTCCGGCCGCGCGGTGGCAGGCTGGGCCCATGGCGAACCGCTGGGTCGGAGTGACGGTGGACTGCGTGGACGTGGAGCGCGTCGCGGCCTTCTGGAGCGCGCTGCTGGACCGCCCCCGCGGCCCCTCCCGGCCCGGCTGGGTCTACCTCGGGCGGCGCGAGGACCCGCTGCCGCGCCTCGTCTTCCAGCCCGTGACCGAGTCGAAGCGCGGCAAGGTGCGCCTGCACCTGGACGTTGCGGTGGACGACATCGAGCGCGGCATCGCGCAGGTCGCGGCCCTGGGGGGCCGGTCCACGGGGGAGCGGCACGAGTACGAGCAGGGCGTGGTCGTGGTCATGGCCGACCCGGAGGACCACGAGTTCTGCCTGGTCCAGTACTACTGAACGGCCCTCCTGGGGCGTCGACTCGGCCCAACGCCCAACGCCCAACGGCCCCGCCTCCGCGCGCCCAGATGGCGTGCCCCGGCCGCGGCCGGCCGGGTGGCGTGCACGCCATGTCGAGCCCCGAGGCGCCCAGGACGGGGGCTTTCGGTCACGCCGTCAGCCCCCGCGACCACTGAGTTCACGGCTTCGCCGCCCCGCCGCCCCGCGCGGCCGGACGAGCTCGCCCCCAGGACCCTCCTTCCGTGCCGCAGGCGCGGCACGCCGCGCGAGCGGTCGAGGCGGGCGCGGGGCCTCCGCCCCGCCGCCAGCCCGGCACCGCGATCCGGCACCCCCGACCGCCGGTTCTCGTAGGCACACGGGTGTCGCGACCCGGGCGGTCGCGGCTTCGGCCGACGCCGGCTTCCTCGCCGTCGCCCTGACCACCGCGGTCGCGCTCGTTCGCCCGGACCGCAGGGGCCGCGCGCTCGCCGTGCTGCTCTCGGGAACGACCGTGGCCACCCCGGCCCCCGGTTCCGACGCCGCCCCGGCCTCCGTTCCCGGGAGGAGCGCCTGACCGTCCGGCCGGCCCGGGGCGCCGCCCGCCCCCGGGCCGCGAGCGGCGCCTCGCGGCCCGGCCCCGCGGCGGCGGGTGCGCTACCCTGACGCCATGCGTGCCGCACGCCTCCTGCTTACGCGGCCGCGCTGACGCAGGGCGCCGAGACGCCCGTCAGCGCGGCTGACCCCTCCTGCGCGAGGGGTTTTTTCATGGCCCTCATGGCGTGGCAGAGACGACGATGGAGTTCCGAGGACGATGAGCGAGACACACAGGTACGACGCCGCCCTGGCCGCGGAGATCGAGGCACGCTGGCAGGACCGCTGGGAGCAGGAGGGCACCTACGACGCGCCCAACCCCACGGGCGACCTGGCCGACGACTCGGGGCGGGCCGCGCGGCCCGAGAAGTTCATCATGGACATGTTCCCCTACCCCTCCGGGGCGGGGCTCCACGTCGGCCACCCGCTGGGCTACATCGCCACCGACGTCTACGCCCGCTACCTGCGGATGAGCGGCCACAACGTCCTGCACACCCTGGGCTTCGACGCCTTCGGCCTGCCCGCCGAGCAGTACGCCGTGCAGACCGGCACCCACCCGCGGGTCTCCACCGAGGCCAACATGCGGACCTACCGCACCCAGCTGCGGCGCCTGGGCCTGGGCCACGACCTGCGCCGGTCGTTCGCCACCATCGAGCCGGAGTACTACCGCTGGACCCAGTGGATCTTCCTGCAGATCTTCAACTCCTGGTACGACGCCGAGGCCGGCCGCGCCCGGCCCATCGGCGAGCTGGTCGCGCAGTTCGAGAAGGGCGAGCGGCCCACGCCCGACGGCCGGCCCTGGTCCGGGCTGAGCGGCCCCGAGCGCGCCGACGTGCTGGGCGGCCACCGCCTGGCCTACGCCTCGGACGCGCCGGTCAACTGGTGCCCGGGCCTGGGCACCGTGCTGGCCAACGAGGAGGTCACCGCCGACGGGCGCTCCGAGCGCGGCAACTTCCCCGTGTTCAAGGCGAAGCTGCGCCAGTGGAACATGCGGATCACCGCCTACGCCGACCGGCTGATCGACGACCTGGACACGGTGGAGTGGCCCGAGGCCATCAAGCTGCAGCAGCGCAACTGGATCGGCCGCTCGTTCGGCGCCCGGATCACCTTCCCCGTCGCGGGAGTTGAGGCGGGGGACGCGGGCGTTCAGGTCTTCACGACCCGTCAGGACACCATCTTCGGCGCCACCTACATGGTCCTGGCCCCCGAACACCCCCTGATCGACGGCGCGCTGCCCGCCGCCTGGCCCGAGGGCACCGACCCGCGCTGGACCGGCGGGCACGCCACTCCGGCCGAGGCCGTCGCCGCCTACCGCAAGCAGGCCGCCGCCAAGTCGGACGTGGAACGCCAGGCCGACGCGCGCGAGAAGACCGGCGTCTTCACGGGCGTTCACGCCGTCAACCCGGCCAACGGCGAGCAGATCCCCGTCTTCATCGCCGACTACGTCCTGCTGGGCTACGGCACCGGCGCCATCATGGCCGTTCCCGCCCACGACGGACGGGACTTCGCGTTCGCCCGCGCCTTCGGGCTGCCGATGCGCTGCGTGGTCCAGCCCTCGGACGGGCGCGGCACCGACCCCGCCGAGTGGGTGGACGCGTTCGTCTCCTCCGAGGCCCGCATCGTCAACTCCTCGGGCCCCGCGGTGAGTCTGGACGGCCTGACCGTCCCCGAGGCCAAGGAGCGGATCAACGCCTGGCTGACGCGGGAGGGTTCGGGCGAGGGCACGGTCACCTACCGGCTGCGGGACTGGCTGTTCAGCCGGCAGCGGTACTGGGGCGAGCCGTTCCCCATCGTCTACGACGAGGACGGCGTCGCGCACGCGCTGCCCGAGGAGATGCTGCCGCTGGAGCTGCCCGAGGTCGAGGACTACGCCCCGCGCACCTTCGACCCCGAGGACGCCGACACCGAGCCCGAGACCCCGCTCTCGCGCAACCAGGAGTGGGTCGACGTCACCCTGGACCTGGGCGACGGCCCCAAGCGCTACCGCCGCGAGACCAACACCATGCCGAACTGGGCGGGTTCGTGCTGGTACCACCTGCGCTACCTGGACCCGCACAACGACCGGGCGCTGGTGGACCCCGAGATCGAGCGGTACTGGATGGGCCCGCGCGAGGGCGCGGCCACCGGCGGCGTGGACCTGTACGTCGGCGGCGCCGAGCACGCCGTGCTGCACCTGCTGTACGCCCGCTTCTGGCAGAAGGTGCTGTTCGACCTGGGGCACGTCTCCTCGGCAGAGCCGTACCACCGCCTGTTCAACCAGGGCATGATCCAGGCGTACGTCTACCGCGACGCGCGCGGCTTCCCCGTCCCGGCGGCCGAGGTCGAGGAGCTGCCCGACGGGACGTTCGCGTACCAGGGCGAGACCGTCTCGCGCGAGCTGGGCAAGATCGGCAAGTCCCTGAAGAACGTCGTCGCCCCCGACGAGATCTTCGCCGCCTACGGGGCCGACACCCTGCGCCTGTACGAGATGGCGATGGGCCCGCTGGACGTCTCCCGCCCCTGGGAGACGCGCGCGGTCGTGGGCCAGTACCGGCTGCTGCAACGCCTGTGGCGCAACGTCCTGGACGAGGCCACCGGCGAGCCGGCGGTCGTGGACGAGGAGCCGGGCGAGGACACCCTGCGGGTGATGCACAAGACCATCCAGGGCGTGCGCGCCGACCTGGAGGGCCTGCGTTTCAACACCGCCATCGCCAAGATCACCGAGCTGAACAACCACGTCACCAAGGCCGGGCGCACCCCCCGCGCGGTGGCCGAGACGCTGGTGCGGCTGATCGCGCCGCTGGCCCCGCACATCGCCGAGGAGCTGTGGCACCGGCTGGGCCACGCGGAGAGCGTCGTGTGGGTGCCCTTCCCCGAGGCCGACCCGGCCTACGCCGTGGACGAGACCGTGACCTGCGTCGTTCAGGTGCGCGGGAAGGTCAGGGCGCGCCTGGAGGTGGCGCCCTCCATCGCGGACGCCGAGCTGGAGGCGCTGGCCCTGGCGGCGCCTGCGGTGGCGGAGGCGCTGGGCGGCGCGGAGATCCGGAAGGTCATCGTGCGCGCGCCCAAGCTGGTCAACATCGTCCCGGCCTAGGCGTCTCCGCCGAGGCGTTCCTCTCGAGGCAAGGGCCCTGGCCCGCATGGGACTTGGGTGCGCGCCGGGCGCGGTGCCCGGCGCGCGCCGGTCCGTTCCCGGCCGGACGGTCCTACCCTGGGCGGTATGGAGATAGCTCTGGCTCTGCTCGCGGTGTCCCTGGTGATGTTCGCGGTCTTCGTGCTGCTGGTGGTGCGCGGGGTGCGGGCCGCCAGGCGGGCGCTGCGCCGGGCCGGGCGCGAGGTGCGGCGCACGGTCACCGAGGCGGCGCTGACGGCGCGGGCCGCGCAGCCGGGGCCGGTCGGCGAGGTGGCGCGCACGCGGCGGGAGCTGCGGGCGGCGCTGGAGGGCGCGCGGAGCACGCTGCGCGCCGGGGCCGACCGGGACCCGGCGCTGCGCGAGGCCCTGGCTCTGCTCGGGCAGCTCGACGACCACGCGGAGCGGCTGGACGGCGAGCTGGCCTCGCTGATGACGGGCGAGCCCGACCGCCTGCGGATCGCCGAGCGCCTGCCCGCGCTGCGCGGCCGGGCGGAACGGATCGGCGCCTCGGCGCGCTCCCTGCGGATCGCCGCGCAGGACCGGGCGCACCACGACAACGCGCAGGGCCTGGACGCCCTGCACCGGCAGATCGCGATCGAGGCGGACTCGCTGCGGCACTGGCGGCCGGTGGAGCCGGGGCCGGCGGAGCGGCGGCCCGGGGTGGAACGGCCGGCCGAACGGCCGCGGCGGGCGGTCGAGGACTGAGCCGGGGCGGGGCCTGAGGAGGGACGGCGGTGACGGACGGGGCTTTGACGGGCGGGGCTTCGACGGACGGCGGTGCGGCCGACGGGCGGGCGGCGAACGGCCTGGTGGGGGCGGGCGGCCCGGCGGCGGGCGGCGCGCGGGCCTGGGCTAGTCTCCGGTCCATGCCCCCTACCGCGTCCTCCGCCGGACCCGTGGCCATCGTCACCGACTCCACGGCCTACCTGCCGGGGGCGGAGGTCGAGCGGCACGGGATCACGGTCGTTCCGCTGACCGTCGTGCTCGGGGGCGAGGCGTTCGAGGACGGCACGGAGGAGGCCGCACGGCGGCTGGAGCAGGCGCTGCACCACCGGCGGCCGGTGACCACCTCCCGGCCCGGGCCCGCGACGTTCGCGGCGGCGTACCGGGCTGCGGCCGAGGCCGGGGCGGGGGCCGTCGTCTCGCTGCACCTCTCCTCGGAGATCTCCGGAACGCGCGACGCGGCGATGGTGGCGGCGCGCGAGGCGCCCGTCCCGGTGCGCGTGGTGGACAGCGGCATGGTCGCGATGGCGCTCGGCTTCTGCGTGCTCGCGGCGGCCGAGGCCGTGGCGGACGGCGGCGGCCCGGACGACGCGGTGGCGGAGGCCGTGAAGCGGGCGGAGGCGACCCGCGCGTATTTCTATGTCGACACGCTGGAACACCTGCGGCGGGGCGGGCGGATCGGCGCGGCGCAGGCGCTGCTGGGGTCGGCGCTGGCGGTCAAGCCGCTGCTGGAGTTGACCGAGGGCCGGATCGAGCCCCGCGAGAAGGTGCGCACCGCCTCCCGGGCCATCGCGCGCCTGGAGGAGCTTGCCGTCGAGCACGCGGGCACGGGCCCGGTGGACGTGGCCGTGCACCACCTGGCGGCGGGGGAACGCGCCGCGCAGCTCGCGGAGCGGCTGCGGGGGCGGCTGCCCGGCCTGGTGGACCTGCACGTCAGCGAGGTGGGCGCGGTCATCGGCGCGCACACCGGGCCGGGGCTGCTGGGCGCGGTGGTCTCGCCGCGCTGACCACCCGATCGGGTGAGGGAGTTATCCACAGGGGGCCTGTCATCCACAGATTCGGGAGCGGGCCGCTGTGGGCTGATTACACAGAGTAACGTCCGTGCTCATGGAGACGACCCGCCTGCGCGGCCCCGGCCGCGCCCCCGGTCCCCGAGGCCCCGGCCGCACCCCCTCTCGCCGCCGCCTCCCCCCGCGCACCCGGGCCCGCGCCACGACCCTCTTCCCCTTGCCCGATCCGGTGCCTCCGCCGCCGGGCGGCGGCGGGACCGGGCCGGGGCGGGAGCCCGCCGATCCTCCGCCGCCGAAGGGGGCCGAGCGCTCCGCACCCGCGGAAGTGCCCGCCGCGCCCGGCCCCCTGCCGTGGGGGCGGCGGGTGCGGCTGGCCGTGGGCGAGCGGGTGCGGGTCGAGCGGCGGGCCGTGGCCGCGCTGTGTCTGGTGCTGCTGGTGGCCGCCGGGTTCGGCGTGCAGCACCTGTGGGCCGCACGGCCCCGGGCCGTCCCGGCCGTTGAGCCGGCCGCCGCGACCGCCGAGGCGGTCGTCGCGGAGGCGGCGCGACCGCCCGGGAAGGTGGTCGTGGACGTGGCGGGCGACGTGGGCGAGCCGGGGATCTACACGCTGCCCTCCGGCTCCCGCGTGGCCGACGCAATCGAGGCGGCGGGCGGCAGCGACCCCGACGCGGACACCACCGGCCTCAACCGGGCGCGCGTCCTCGCCGACGGCGAGCAGATCGTGGTCGGCACCCCGCCCGCCGCCCCGGGCCCGGCCGGCGCGCCCGCCGCACAGCCGGCCCCCGGCGGCGAGCCGCGCCTGAGCCTGAACGCTGCCACCGCCGCCCAGTTGGAGACCCTGCCCGGCATCGGCCCGGTCCTGGCCGGGCACATCCTCGCCCACCGGGAGCGGCACGGCCCCTTCACCTCCGTCGAGCAGTTGGGCGAGGTCACCGGCATCGGAGAGCGGCGCCTGGCGGAGCTGAGGGACCGTGTCACCCTCTGAGCCCCGCGCCGACCGGGCCCCCGTCCCCGCCCCCGCGGAGCCGCCCGGCGACCTGCGGCTGGTGCCCGCCGCGGCCTCCGCCTGGGCCGCCGCCGCGCTGGCCCCGGCCCTCTCCGGCCGGGGCGCGGCGGCCCTCGCGGCGGCCTGCTGCCTGGCCGCCGCCCCGCTGCTGGCGATCCGCCGGCCGCGGCGGCGCGGCCTGCGCGCCGCCGTGGCCCTGGCCCTGCTGTGCGCGGCGGCCGGGACGGCCGTCGCCGGGCTGCACGCCGCCGCCACCCGCGCCGGCCCCTGGCCCGGCCTCGCGGGCAGGGAGGTCACGGCCGAGGTCACCCTCACCGGCGACCCCCGGCAGGCCCGCGCCCGCCCGGGGCAGCAGGCCGGGCCCCGGCCGGTGCTGCTGCCCGCGCGGGCCACCGGCGTCCGGGCCGGCGACGAGGCGCACGCCGTGCGCAGCCCCGTGCTGCTCGTCGTCCGCGCCGAGGACCCGGGCGCCTGGCTGCGGCTGCTGCCCTCCACGCGGCTGCGCCTGACCGCCACCAGCACGCCCCCAGCCCCCGGCAGGGAGGCCGAACGGGCCGCCGTGCTGCGCCTGTCGCGGGCCGGGCCTCCCCGGGTCACCGGCGGCCCGGACGCGGCCCAGCGGCTGGCCGGGCGGCTGCGCGAGGGACTGCGCGAGGCCGCCGCCCCGCTCCCGGCCGACGCCCGCGCCCTCGTCCCGGCCATGGTCACCGGCGACGACTCCGCGATCCCGCCCGACCTGGAGGAGGCCGTGCGCGCCACCGGCCTGACCCACCTCATCGTGGTCTCGGGCAGCCAGGTCGCCGTCGTCCTCGGCGTGCTCCTCGGGCCGGTAGGCCGGGCCGCCCGTGCCGAGCGCGGCGGGCTCGCGGCCCGGCTCGGCCTCCCGCTGCGCGCCGCCGCCGCGGCGGGCGGCGGCCTGCTGCTGGCGTTCGTCCTGGTCTGCCGCCCCGACCCCAGCGTGCTGCGGGCCGGCCTGTGCGCGGGCATCGCGCTCCTGGCCCTGCTCACCGGGCGCCGCCGCTCGCTGCTGCCCGCCCTGGCCGCCGCCGCGCTGCTGCTGGTCCTGTGGCGGCCCGAACTGGCCCGCTCCTACGGCCTGTTGCTCTCCGTCCTGGCCACCGGCTCGCTGCTGGTTCTCGCCCCGCGCTGGGCCGAGGGGCTGCGCCGCAGGGGCGTGCCGCACCGGGCCGCCGAGGCGCTGGCCGCCGCGGGCGCGGCGCAGGCCGTGTGCGCGCCGGTGGTCGCCGTCTTCGCCGCGAGCACCAGCCTGGTGGCCGTCCCGTGCAACCTCCTGGCCGTGCCCGCCGTCGCCCCCGTCACCGTCCTGGGCTGGGCCGCGCTGGCGGCTGCCCCGCTCGCCCCGCCCCTGGCGCACGCCCTCGCCTGGCTCGCCGGCTGGCCCGCCCGCTGGATCGCCGGGGTCGCGCGCGCCGGGGCGGCGCTGCCGGGCGCCGAGCTGGGCTGGCCCGGCGGGTGGCGCGGAGCGGCCCTGCTCGCGGCCGTGACCCCGGCCGTGCTGCTGCTGGCCCGCCGCCTGCCGCGCCGCCCCTGGGGGGCCGCGCTGTGCGCGGCGCTTCTCCTGCTCGCCGTCCTGCGCCCGCCGCCGCTGGCACGGGTCCTCACCGGCTGGCCGCCGCCCGGCTGGCGGCTGGTGGCCTGCGACGTCGGCCAGGGCGACGGCCTGGTGCTCGCGGCCGGGGAGCGCGCCGCCGTGGTGGTGGACACCGGTCCCGATCCGGCCGCGATGGACCGCTGCCTGCGGGAGCTGGACGTGCGGCACGTCCCGCTGCTGATTCTCAGCCACTTCCACGCCGACCACGTCGGCGGCCTGGCCGGGGCGCTGCGCGGGAGGGCGGTGGGCGCGATCCAGACCTCAGCGGTCCGCCAGACGCCGGAGCAGGCCGCGTTCGTGGAGCGGACAGCGGCCGGGGCCGGGGTGCCGGTGATCCGGGCCGCCCCGGGCGAGCGGCGCCGCGTCGGCGGGGAGCTGAGCTGGGAGGTGCTGTGGCCCCCGGCCGGCGCGGAGGCGGCCTCCCTGGGGGCCAACGACGCCAGCGTCACCCTGCTCGTGCGCACCCGCGGGCTGACCGCCTTCCTCCCCGGCGACCTTGAGCCGCCCGCCCAGGAGCGGCTGCTGGCCGCCCACCCGGACCTCCCGGCCGTGGACGTGGTCAAGGTCGCCCACCACGGCTCGGCCTCCCAGCACCCGCCGCTGCTGGAGCGGCTGCGCCCCCGCCTGGCCCTCGTCTCCGCCGGCCGGCACAACCGCTACGGGCACCCGGCCCCCCGCACCCTGGAGGCCCTGGCCCGCGCGGGCGCCGCTGTCCTGCGCACCGACCGGCACGGAGCCCTGGCCATCACCACCTCGGACGACGGGCCCCGGGGCGTCGTCCGCAGGCCCGAGGACCGAAGTCCTAGGACGGGCGCCGTGTCAGGATGGCCGGATGGACGACGAGCGGATAGCGGCCTACCTGCGCAGGCTCGGCCTGCCCCGGCCGCGGAAGGCGGACGCCGAGACCCTGCGCGAGCTCCAGTTGCGACACCTGCGCACCGTTCCGTTCGAGAACCTCTCGGTCCACCTCGGCGAGGATGTCCAACTCACCGAGGAGGCGGTCGTGGAGAAGGTGACGGCCCGCGCCCGCGGCGGCTTCTGCTACGAGCTCAACGGCGCCTTCGCCGCGCTGCTGCGCGCCCTGGGCTTCGAGGTGACGCTGCTCAACGCCCGGGTGACGCAGCCGGACGGCGCGGTCGGCCCGCCCTACGACCACCTCACCCTCGCCGTCCGGGGCGCCGACGGCTCGGGCCCCTGGCTGGCGGACGTCGGCTTCGGGGACAACGCGCACCACCCGCTGCTGCTGGACAGCCGTGCGGGGCAGCGCGACCCGGCGGGCCTGTACCGGCTGACGGAGACGGCCGAGGGCGACCTGGACCTCACCCGGGACGGCATCCCGCAGTTCCGGATCGAGACGCGGCCGAGGGCGTTCTCGGACTTCGAGGCCACCTGCTGGTTCCACCGGACCTCGCCGCTCTCGCCGTTCACCCGCTCGCTGGTCTGCTCGCGGTTCACCGAGCACGGACGGATCACGCTCTCGGGGCGGCGCCTGACCGTCACCGCGGCCGGCGGCCGGGAGACGACGGAGCTGCCCGACGAGGCGGCGGTCCTGGACGCCTACCGCACGCACTTCGGCATCTCGCTGGAACGCGAGCCCACCGCCCGCGACTTCGGCCCCCGGCCCTAGCCCCCCCACAGCCTCTCGAACGAACGGTCGCACCGCGTCCGCACGCTCTTCAGGGGCTCTCCCCAATCCCTTCCTCATACCCCCGTTGCCCGTGACTCAAAAGCACGGATACGGTCACTGCGACGACGGAAATGAGCATGTGAACGGGGAGTTCCGCGTGGCGTTGACCGGAGAGCCGGCGATCGAGGAGGCCGGGACCGCGAGGGCGCGGGCGGAGGCGGCGCCCGACGCGCGGCCGGAGCAGGCGGGGGCGAGCGTCGCGCCGCCCAGCTCGTACCGGATGATCACGCCGACCGACTGGTTCCGCATACCGCTGCGCTCCGCGGCCCAGCGGGAGAAGTCCGTCCAGGCGCTGGTGGACCTGACCTACGCCAGCCGGGACGAGTTCGCCGTCAAGCGGCGCGAGCTGCGCGAGCTGCTGACCTCCATCACGGACAAGGCCGTGGAGCAGTTGGGCATAGAGCTGTACCTCTCCACCCAGGGCGTCTTCGGCGTGCCGATCCCGGCCAGCCTGCTGGTGACCGCCGAGCCCGAGGACCCCGCCGTCCGCGCCGTCCTGCCCGTGGAGATGCTCGCGGACGGCCTGCGGAACAAGCACGGCGAGAACGCCGACGTGCGGGTCGTGCGGCTGACCTGCGGCCCGGCGGTGCGCTGCCGGCGGCGCGAGCTGAGCCAGGACTCCAAGGACCTGGGCCAGCCCGAGGACCGCCCCAGCACGCTGCTCGACTTCTACCTGCCGGTGCCGCACTCGGGAGCCTGGCTGGTGCTGTCCTTCAGCACCCCGCTGCCCGAACTCGCGGACGCCCAGGTGGAGATGTTCGACGCCGTCGCCGACTCGTTCCTGTGGGCCTGACCCCGGCGCGGCCGGGACCGAAGTAAGGAGGGGGAATGCCGGACATCGTCCTCACGCTCGCGGAGATCCGCGAGCTGGGCCAGAGCCTGCGCCTGATCGCGGCCGAGTTCGACAACTCGGAGGACATCGCGGAGGAGTACGCCGAGATCGTCGGCCACGACGACCTGGCGCACGAGCTGGAGGAGTTCGCGGACAACTGGAGCAACCACCGCCGCGCGCTGATGGAGAACCTCCAGGGCCTGGCCGAGGCGGCCCAGACCGCCGCCGAGGGATACGACGGGATCGAACGCGACCTGGTGGACGCGCTGGAGGGGAACGCGTAGATGAGTGGCCGCCCGGGTGACTGGCACCCGCTGACCGAGGACGGCCGGGACCCGGTGCCCGGCGACTGGGAGCTGGTGCAGGAGGCCGCCGTCCGGTACCGGCGGACCGCCGACGCCATCCAGCGCGCCCGCACCCTGCTGCGCGAGGTGACCGACTCCGAGCAGGGCTGGCAGTCCGACGCCGGCCGGGCGTTCCGCGAGAAGGCCACCGAGCTGTCCGACGACGTCTTCCGCGCCTACGGCCGCTACGACGCCGCCGCCAACGCCCTGGCCGGGTACTGGCCCGAGCTGCAGGACGCGCAGGACGAGAGCCTGAGCCTGCGCACCCAGGCCCAGGAGGCCCAGGGCCAGATCGACCGCCTCGGCCCCCAGGTGGAGGCCGCCGCCGAGGAGGACGCCGAAAACCACGATCAGCACGGCACTCTTCAGGGTGATCTGGAGGGCGCCCAGGCCCAGCTTGCCTCGCTGCGCTCCCGCCTGAGCGAGATCGTCGGCGCCAAGGACGCCGCGGCCCAGCGCGCCGCCGACGCGATAGGCGACTTCATCGGCAGCGACGGCCTGGAGGACGGCTTCTGGGACCACGTCGGCGGCGCGCTCGCCTCCATCCGGGACGCGCTGATCGCGATCGGCAATATCGCGGGATTCATCGCGGCCTGGGCGGGGATCGCCGCCCTGCTCGTCGGATGGATCCCCATCATCGGCCAGGCCCTGGCCGGCATTCTCGGCACCATCGCCCTGATCGCGACCTGCTTCTCGCTCATCGGCAACATCCTCAAGGGCGACTGGGTCGGCGCCGGCCTGGACGTCCTGGGCATCGTCACCTTCGGCATCGCCCGCGCGGCCGGCGGAGTCGCCCGCGTGGCAAGCCAGTCGGGCCGCTTCCAGGCGTTCCGCAGCCTGCGCGGCATGTCGCAGTTCGGCAACCGCGCCGCCCGCACCACCCGCGCCACCGACATCATGGGCGACAGCGCGGGCAACCTGCGGCGCCTGAGCGACGAGGCCGCCCGCTTCGCACGCCCCTCCGGCCTGCGCGGCGCCTACGGCAACCTCGGCGGCGACATGGCCACCAGCCTGCGCAACCTGCGCACCGCCAACTACGGCTCCATCCTCGGCGAGACCCGCGCCCTCCCCGGCCAGCTCGCCGCCGGCGGCTGGCGCGGCGGCCTCCAGGGCGGCGCCCACCAGCTCTTCGGCGTCCACAACGGCGCGGCCGACGCCCTCTCGATGGGCCGCGCGGCGGAGAACGGCGCGCAGTACTTCGGCATGAGCGGGGCCGCCGGCCTCGAACTGGGCTCCCAGGCCGTCGGCACGGCGGGCGGCATGTACGGCAACTTCCGCGACGGCGCCCAGCAGCTCCAGATCCCCTCCCTCACCGCGGGGGAGAACATCCTGGATGCCAACGTCACCGGCGTCGGCGACCTCAACTACAGCGAAAGCGAGGCCCTGCCCAGGTGAAGGGCCAGGCGAATCCGACGGCGCCCGTGCTGCTCGCGGGAGAACGGCCGCTGGCCCGCTGGGGCGTGCTCCGGCGGGCCCGGGCCGCCGTGGAGGACGGCAGGCTGATGGTGCGCGGGCGCTCGGGCACACACGCCTGGGCGCTCGGCCCGGGCGGCGCCGTCGCCTCGGCCGTGCACGTCCGCGGCAAGGTTCAGCCGCCCCCCACCCGGCGCGAGGGCACCACCCCGTACAACGCCTCCGGCGGCACCCTGCACCTGTGCGACGCCTCGGGCGCGAGCGTGGCCCGCCTGATCGTCAGCGACTGGCTGCCCAACGGCACCGAGCCCGTCACCATGGACTTCCCCGACGCGATCCCCACCCGGGGCAGCGACCTGATGGCCGGCCAGTTCCTGCGGCTCTCCGGCCTGCGGGACTTCCTCACCCACCACGGCCTGCTGGTGCGCGAGGCCGACGAACCCCCGCCGCCCGCGCCGGAGTTCGCCGGAACGCTGCGCCCGGGCCCGTCGGGAGCCGTCCCCCTCGCCCTGCTGCTGCCCGCGCTCGCGCTGGTGCTCGCCGGGCTCCTCGCCCTGGCCGTCACGGCCCTGGCGGGCGACGGCGAGACCGCGCGCAACGTCGGCTTCGCCGCCGTCACCGCCCCGCTGATGCTCCTCGCGCTGCTCAGCATCGGCTTCGCCGGTGTCACGGCCCTGCGCAACCTCGCCGCCCTCCGCGCCGCGGGCGCCGACGCCGAGCTGCGGCCCAGCCCGGGCGTGCCGGTCACCCGCGCGTTCCTGGGGCGCAGTTCGCTGCGCCTGGTGGGGGAGAACCTGGAGCTGCGCACGGCCCAGAACGTCCTGCGTCTGATGCGCGGCCCCGCCGACCCCGTCCTGGGCGTGCGGGAGGCCGTGGTGCTGGAGGAGTCGGGACGGCCCTGGGCGGTCGTTCTCCTGGACCGGCGCGAGAGCGTCCAGGCCTTCCTGCACTGGGACACCTGGTTCCGCGGGGACCCGCAGCTCGGGCGGCTGCGCGCCTTCTGCGAGGAGGCCGGCCTCGTCCTCGCCCGCCGGGCCACGGCCAGGCGCTTCCCCGCGGGGCCCGCCAACGCCACCGACCGCACCGCCCGGAAGCCGGGCCTGGACCGCGCGGTCGACGGCGGGCGGTACGCGTTCCTGACCCTGGTCGCCTTCCCCTGCATGGTGGCCCCGCCGGTCGCGTTCGCCCGCGGCGCGGACGGCGGCATCGACTGGGCGCCCTACTACGTGATGAGCGGCGTCACCTTCGCCGTGGCCTTCGTGCCCTGGGTGATCCGCCTGTGCGCGCGGGTGGCCTGGCTGGACCGGCTGGTGACGGCCGAGCGGGTGTCCGAGGTGACCTACCGCCGCGCGACAGCACGGACAGCGCGGACGGCACGGAAGACAGCGAAGGAGACGCGCCGTGGCTGAGAACCTGTGGGTCGCGGGATTCGACCACCCCGGCGCCGGCTGGCACCAGCTGGACGTGCGGGCCGAGGACGGCCCCGAGCGCGTGGCGCAGGAGATTGCCGACCGCGGCGGGGACCTCAACCACCTCTACGCCGAGGCCGTCCTCCCCGAGCTGAAGCTGATCCGGCAGGGCGCGGTCGAGCGCGGCGCCGCGCCCGTGGTCGTCTTCGTGCCCGACGTGCCCGCCGAGTCCCGCCCGCTGGTGCCCATCACGGCCTTCGTGGCGCCCTGGGGCGGCCCGCCCCCGGACGGCGGCCCGGCCTCGGTGGCCGCGCTGGCCCGGGTGCCGCGCGACTACCGGCTGCGCGAGCCCCTCATCGGCGAGATCGACCTCCCGGCCGGGCCCGCGCTGCGCGTGCACGAGCTGGTGCGGGAGGAGCCGACGGAGGACGGCCGCCGGCTGCTGATGGAGTACGTCTCCTACTACGTCTTCCCGCCCGGCCTCACGGACGGGCCGGTCGAGATGACCGTCAGCTGGTCCAGCCCGGCGATCGGGGCCGAGATGGCCGGGACCGCCGACGAGATAGCCGCCTCGCTCACCGTGAGCCCGGCGGCGGAGACCTTGCCCGCAGAGGCCCTCTTCGGGAAGGCAGGTGCCGAGTAGATGGACGGCCGGGAGCCCCAGTACGTCTTCGAGCGGACGCAGATAGGGAAGGGGCTGCGGCCGATCGCCCAGCAGGGCGTCGTCGTCCTGCACGACGGCGTCCTCACCCTGCTGGGCAGCGAGCGGCAGCCCATCGACAGCGCGCCGCTGGCGCAGGTGACGGCCTCCAAGGTGCGCTTCACCCGGGGCCAGACGCTGTCGCTGACGCTCAACGGCACGAAATACAACGTCTCCCCGGGCTGGGGCGCGCGGGGCGTCTTCGTGCTGCCCGGCGACACCGAGCACGTCAGGACGGCGGCCGAGGCGCTGCTGCGGCTGATCCAGGCGAGCGGCGGCTCGGCCGGCTGATCCGGGAAACGCCCCGGGCCGGTCCGGGGGCGGCGGGCGGCCGTTCCCGCGCTGTCACAGGGGCGTGGGATGCTGGGCGCATGGCCGCCAGAAACGACGGAAACGCCCGGGGCGAGGACGTCCTCGCCCCCGTGACCCTGGCCGTCGGCCAGGAGGAGCTGCTGCTGGACCGGGCCGTGCAGCAGGTGGTGGCCGCCGCGCGGGCCGCCGACCCGGACACGGACGTGCGCGACCTGGCGCCCGGCGAGCTCCAGCCGGGCACGCTGGCCGAGCTGACCAGCCCCTCGCTGTTCGCCGAGCGCAAGGTCGTCGTCGTCCGCCAGGCCCAGGACCTCGGCGCGGACACGGTCAAGGACGTGAAGGCGTACCTGGCCGCCCCCGCCGAGGAGATCACCCTCGTCCTGCTGCACGCCGGCGGCGCCCGCGGCAAGGGCCTGCTGGACGCCGCCCGCAAGGCCAAGGTGCGGGAGGTGGCCTGCCCGAAGATGACCAAGCCGGCGGACCGGCTGGCGTTCGTCCGCGCCGAGTTCAGGTTCGCCGGTCGCAGCGCCACGCCCGGCGCCTGCCAGGCCCTGGTGGACGCCATCGGCAGCGACCTGCGGGAGCTGGCCTCGGCCTGCGCGCAGCTCGCGGCCGACGTGGAGGGCGCCATCGACGAGGCCGTCGTCGCGCGGTACTACACGGGCCGCGCCGAGTCCTCCAGCTTCACGGTCGCCGACCGGGCCGTCGAGGGCCGCGCCGCCGACGCGCTGGAGGCCCTGCGCTGGGCCCTGGCCACGGGCGTTGCCCCGGTGCTGATCACCAGCGCGCTGGCGCAGGGCGTGCGGTCCATCGGCCGGCTGGCCTCGGCGCCCGGCGGGATGCGCCCGGCCGACCTGGCCCGCGAGCTGGGCATGCCGCCGTGGAAGGTGGACCGGGTGCGTCAGCAGATGCGCGGCTGGTCCGCGGACGGGGTGGCCACCGCTTTGTGTGCCGTGGCCGAGGCGGACGCGGCCGTCAAGGGCGGGGGCTACGACCCGGCGTACGCGCTGGAGAAGGCCGTCGTCGCCATCGCCGCCGCCGCCCGCTCACGCTGACCCCGGCCGCTCGCCCGCGCACCGGAAGGCGGAACGGCCGGGCGCGGGCAGCACAAGGCCCCGGACCGTGCCGACGGGGTCGGCGGTCCGGGGCCTGAGGCTCGAACGAAGCGGGCCTGGGCCCGGGGCGTTCCGGCGCGAGAGGCGGGGGGTGCCGCGCGTGGCGAACGCTGGGGGCGCGGCGCCCGGGGCCGGGCCGCCCCGGTGCGGTTCAGCGCGCTCCGGGGTGGTTCAGCGTGCCCTGGGGCTTGAGGGGGCTCTCAGCCGGCCTGGAGGGCGTTGACGCGGGCGGCGAGCGCCGACTTCTTGTTGGCCGCGTTGTTCCGGTGCAGGACGCCCTTGGAGACGGCCTTGTCGAGCTTGCGGGCCGCGACGCGGCGGGCGGCCTCGGCCTGCTCGTAGTCGCCGGCGGCTGCGGCCTCGCGGGCGGCGCGGACGGCGGTCTTGACCTCGGACCTGACCGCCTGGTTCCGCTGGCGGGCCTTCTCGTTCGTCTTGATCCGCTTGATCTGGGACTTGATGTTCGCCACGAATGTGCCTCGGGTTCGGTGGGTGTTCTGGGGGTGTCCGGACCGGACACGGTCAGCCAGCGTACCAGCGGGCCCGGCCGCGCTCCCAATCAGGACCAGCCCGCCCCGCATGGGACCATGGACCCGACCGAGCGACCCACCGTTATGACCGGACAGGACCCCGCGTGCCCGCGATCCCCTCCAACGCGCCGGAACCGAGCCGTACGGACCCGGCTCAGCTCCGCAACTTCTGCATCATCGCGCACATCGACCACGGCAAGTCGACCCTCGCCGACCGGATGCTCCAGCTGACCGGCGTGGTCGAGCAGCGGCAGATGCGCGCCCAGTATCTCGACCGCATGGACATCGAGCGCGAGCGGGGCATCACGATCAAGTCCCAGGCGGTGCGCATGCCCTGGGCCGTGGAGGGCACCGCGCACGTGCTCAACATGATCGACACCCCCGGGCACGTGGACTTCACCTACGAGGTCTCCCGCTCGCTGGCGGCCTGCGAGGGCTGCGTGCTGCTGGTGGACGCCGCCCAGGGCATCGAGGCCCAGACCCTCGCCAACCTCTACCTGGCGATGGAGAACGACCTCACGATCATCCCGGTCCTGAACAAGATCGACCTGCCGGCCGCCCAGCCCGATAAGTTCGCCGCCGAGCTGGCGCACCTCATCGGCTGCGACCCCGGCGACGTGCTGCGGGTCTCGGCCAAGACCGGCGAGGGCGTGGAAGCGCTGCTGGACGAGGTGGTCCGCCAGGTCCCGGCCCCGGTGGGCGTGGCCGACGCCCCCGCCCGCGCGATGATCTTCGACTCGGTCTACGACGCCTACCGGGGTGTGGTCACCTACGTGAAGGTGGTCGACGGCCGGCTCGGCCGCCGCGAGCGCATCGCGATGATGTCCACCGGCGCCACCCACGAGCTGCTGGAGATCGGGGTCAACTCCCCGGAGATGACCCCCTCCGACGGCCTGGCCGTCGGCGAGGTCGGGTACCTGATCACCGGCGTGAAGGACGTGCGCCAGTCCAAGGTGGGCGACACGGTCACCCTCCAGCGCAACGGCGCCACCGAGGCGCTGGGCGGGTACAAGGACCCCAAGCCCATGGTCTTCTCCGGGCTGTACCCCATCGACGGCTCCGACTACCCGGCCCTGCGCGACGCCCTGGAGAAGCTCCAGCTCAACGACGCCGCACTGGTCTACGAGCCGGAGACCTCCGCCGCCCTCGGCTTCGGCTTCCGCGTCGGCTTCCTCGGCCTGCTCCACCTGGAGGTGGTGCGCGAGCGCCTGGAGCGGGAGTTCGGCCTCGACCTGATCGCCACCGCCCCGAACGTGGTCTACCAGGTGCGGATGGAGGACGGCTCCGAGCACACGGTGACCAACCCCAGCGAGTACCCCACGGGCAAGATCGACGAGGTCCGCGAGCCGGTGGTGCGTTCCACCCTGATCGCCCCCAGCGAGTACGTCGGCGCGATCATGGAGCTGTGCCAGACCCGGCGCGGGGCCCTCCAGGGCATGGACTACCTCTCCGAGGACCGGGTCGAGCTGCGCTACACCCTGCCGCTGGCGGAGATCGTCTTCGACTTCTTCGACGCCCTGAAGTCCAAGACCCGCGGCTACGCCTCCCTGGACTACGAGCCGACCGGCGAGCAGGCCGCCGCCCTGGTCAAGGTGGACATCCTCCTGCACGGCGAGAAGGTGGACGCCTTCTCCGCCATCGTCCACAAGGACAAGGCGTACGCCTACGGCGTCAGGATGGCCGCCAAGCTGCGCGAGCTCATCCCGCGCCAGCAGTTCGAGGTGCCGATCCAGGCCGCCATCGGCTCCCGGGTGATCGCCCGGGAGACGGTCCGCGCGATCCGCAAGGACGTGCTCTCCAAGTGCTACGGCGGCGACATCTCCCGCAAGCGGAAGCTGCTGGAGAAGCAGAAGGAGGGCAAGAAGCGCATGAAGATGGTCGGCCGCGTGGAGGTGCCCCAGGAGGCGTTCATCGCCGCCCTCTCCTCGGACAGCGAGGGGGGCGAGGGGAAGAAGAAATAGTCACCCCACTTACAAAGCGGGGCCCGGGAGCTTTACTCTGGCTGCCATCCGGTAGTTACTCGTGAGTTACCCGTCCCCGTTGCAGCGCGGCACCCGGAGGAAGTCGTGACCGAGAAGCAGTATTCGCTCAACAACAGGCCGCCGTCGGTGGCGCACCTGTTCCTGGAGCGTGTTGCCTCCACCCCCGACCGGATCGCGTTCCGCTACCCGGTCGTGACCGAGGGCGAGGGCCCGGACGACTGGTCGCACTCCTGGACCTGGGCGCAGACCGCCGAGCGGGTCTACGCCGTGGCCGCCGGCCTGATGGACCTGGGCATCCGCCCGGAGGACCGGGTCGGCATAGCCTCGGCGACGCGCGTGGAGTGGATCCTGGCCGACCTCGGCGTGATGTGCGCGGGCGCCGCCACCACCACCGTCTACGCCCAGACGGACGCCGAGGAGACGGCCTACATCCTGTCCGACTCGGGCAGCAGGGTGCTCTTCGCCGAGGACGCCGCGCAGCTCGCCAAGGTCCGCGAGCGCCGCTCGGAGCTGCCGGAGCTGAGCCACGTGGTGGTCCTCGACGCGGCCGACGCGGTGGCGGCCGAGGGCGACCCCGAGGGCTGGGTCCTCTCCCTGGACGAGCTGTCCGAGCGCGGCGCGACCTACCTGGAGAAGAACCCCGACTGCGTGACCGAGACCATCGCCGGCCTGCGCGGCGACCAGCTCGCGACGCTGATCTACACCTCCGGCACCACCGGCCGCCCCAAGGGCGTGCGGCTCAGCCAGGACACCTGGTCCTACATGGGCCTGGCCGTCCGGCAGATCGACCTGATCGCCGAGGACGACGACCAGTTCCTGTGGCTGCCGCTGGCCCACGTCTTCGGCAAGATGCTGCTCTCCTCGCACATCGTGATCGGCCACGTGATGTCCGTGGACGGCCGCGTGGACAAGATCATCGACAACCTGCCGGTGGTCCGGCCCACCGCGATGTGTTCCGTCCCCCGGATCTTCGAGCGGGTCTACAACGGCGTCGCCAACCGCGCCCGCGAGGCCGGCGGCGCGCGCTACCGGATCTTCACCTGGGCCGTCGGCGTCGCCCGCGAGTACGCGCGCACCGCGCAGGAGAGCTACCGCCGCACCGGCAAGGAATCGGTGCCGGCGGGTCTGGCCCTCAAGCACGCCGTCGCGGACCGCCTGGTCTACAGGAAGCTGCGGGCGGCCTTCGGCGGCCGGCTGCGCGGCTTCGTCTCGGGCGCGGCCCCGCTCTCCCCGGACATCGCCTACTTCTTCTGCGGCGCCGGCCTGCCGATCCTGGAGGGCTACGGCCTGACGGAGTCCGCCGCGGCCAGCGCGGTCAACCCCTGGCAGGGGTACCGCACCGGCACCATCGGCAAGCCGCTGCCGGGCAACGAGGTCCGCATCGCCGAGGACGGCGAGATCCTGATGCGCGGCCCCGGCATCATGCAGGGCTACCACAACCAGCCGGAGAAGACGGCCGAGGTCCTGGAGCCGGACGGCTGGTTCCACACCGGCGACATCGGGGAGCTGTCCGACGACGGGTACCTGCGGATCACCGACCGCAAGAAGGACCTGTTCAAGACGGACGGCGGCAAGTACGTGGCGCCCTCCGAGATCGAGGGCCAGTTCAAGGCCGTGTGCCCCTTCGTCTCCGCGATGGTGATCGTCGGGGCGGGTCGGAAGTTCTGCTCGGCGCTGATAGCGCTGGACGAGGCCGCGATCATGTCCTGGGCCCAGCAGAACGAGGTCCCCGGCACCTATGCCGAGGTCGTGGCCCACGAGCGCACCCGCGCCCTCATCGACGGCTACGTGCAGGAGCTGAACGGCTCGCTCCAGCGCTGGCAGACCGTGAAGAAGTTCCAGCTCCTGCCCCGCGAGCTGGACGTCGAGCACGGCGACCTCACCCCGAGCCTGAAGCTCAAGCGCCCTGTGGTGGAGCGCGAGTTCTCCGGCCTGATCGAGGAGATGTACGACCCGGCCTGACGGCCGTAGCGTCCCGACGCGGCCCCGAGCGCCCCGCTCCGCGGGGGGCGCCGGGGCCGCACTGCTGCGCCGCCCGCACTGCTGCGCCGCCCGCACTGCTGCGCCGCCCGCACTGCTGCGCCGCCCGCACTGCTGCGCCGCCCGCACTGCTGCGCCGCCCGCATGGCTGCGCCGGTCGTGCGGCTGCGCCGCCCGCATGGCTGCGCCGCCCGCACTGCTGCGCCGCCCGCACTGCTGCGCCGCCCGCACTGCTGCGCCGCCCGCATGGCTGCGCCGGTCGTGCGGCTGCGCCGCCCGCATGGCCGCGCCGACCGCGGTCGCGAGCCGGTCCGCCGCTGCGCCGTGCGCGGCCCCCGGGGTGCTCCACGCCGGGCGGAACGCCCCTGCCGGTGGGCGGCGGTGGCTTCCCCTGCCCGGGGAGCGGTTCCCCCCGGGTCCGGGGAACACCCGCGAGGGCCCGGCGATCGTCCGCCGGGGCAACGCCCGTGGCGGGTGCCGGGCCGGAGGGTCCCGGTGCCGGGGTGGGAACCGGGGCTCCGCGGGCCCGTCCGGGGCCGCCCGTCGCAGAGAGTGCTGGCGGCGGGCGCACGCCTGCTGTTGGTCGCCGCGTGGGCGTCCGGCCTGGCGTTCAGTCCGTGAGGTCGCGGGTGAGGGCGTCGGCCAGGAGGCGGCCCTGGAGGGTGAGGACGGCGCGGTCCTCGGCGAGGGCCTCCGAAGAGAGCAGGCCCTCGCGGGCGGCGCGCTCCGCCGCCGCGCGGCCCGCGGGGCTCAGGAGGGAGAGGGGGCAGCCCTCGGCCAGGCGGAGCTCCAGCAGGACGCGTTCGACGCGGCGGTCCTCGGCCGACAGCAGCTCGCGGCCCGCGCCGGGGGAGCGGCCCTCCGCCAGCGCGCGGGCGTACGCGGCGGGGTGCTTGACGTTCCACCACCGCACGCCCCCGACGTGGCTGTGCGCACCGGGGCCCGCGCCCCACCAGTCGGCGCCGGTCCAGTACAGGAGGTTGTGGCGGCAGCGGGCCCCGGGGCCCGTCGCCCAGTTCGAGATCTCGTACCAGGAGAAGCCCGCCGCGCTCAGCGTCTCCTCCGCGATCAGGTACCGGTCGGCCTGCGCGTCCTCGTCGGGCGCCGGGACCTCCCCGCGCCGCACCCGGCGGGCCAGCCGCGTCCCGTCCTCCACGATCAGCGAGTACGCCGAGACGTGGTCGGGCCCGGCCCCGATCGCGGCCTCCAGCGAGGCCCGCCAGTCGGCGTCGGTCTCGCCGGGGGTGCCGTGGATCAGGTCGAGGTTCACGTGTTCGAAGCCGGCCGCGCGCGCCTCGGCCACGCACGCCTCCGGGCGCCCCGGCGCGTGCGCCCGCTCCAGCACGGCCAGGACGTGCGGGCGCGCGCTCTGCATCCCGAAGGAGATCCGGGTGAAGCCCGCCTCCCGCAGCGCCGCCAGGGAGGCGGGGGTGACCGACTCGGGGTTGGCCTCGGTGGTGACCTCGGCGTCCGGCGCCAGCCCGAACTCGCCGCGGATCGCGTCCAGCATCCGCGCCAGGCCGTCCGGCGGCAGCAGCGTGGGCGTTCCGCCGCCGACGAAGACGGTGGAGGCGGGGCGCGGGTCGTCGCCCAGGGCCTTGCGGGCCAGCCGGATCTCGGCCTCCACCAGCTCGGCGTACCCCTCCCGCCCGACGCCCCCGCTGCCGGGCCCGCCCAGCTCGGCCGCGGTGTACGTGTTGAAGTCGCAGTACCCGCAGCGGGAGGCGCAGAAGGGGACGTGCAGGTAGAACGCGAGCGGCCGGGCGGCGGCCCCGGCGGTCGCGGAGGGCGGCAGCGCGCCGTCCGCGGGCACCGGCTCGCCGTCGGGAAGGGTGGAGGGCATACCCCCAGTGTCGGCCATCCGCGCGCGGGCCCGGCCCCGGCGCGGAAGGCCCGCGCCTCAGACCGGCCCGGCCGGGCCGCCGACCGTGACGTGGTCGATCAGGTGCTCCACCGGGCCGAGGAGGGCGGGCTCAAGATCCCGGTAGTCCCGGACGGCCGCCAGGATGCGCTGCCACGCGGCACCCGTGTTCGCGGGCCAGCCCAGCGCCCGGCACACCCCCGTCTTCCAGTCCTGCCCCCGGGGAACGTCCGGCCAGGCGCGCAGGCCCAGCGCGGCCGGCTTCACCGCGGCCCAGACGTCGACGAAGGGGTGCCCGACGATCAGCACGTCCGGGTGGGAGACCTCCGCCGCGATCCGCGACTCCTTGGAGCCGGGCACCAGGTGGTCCACCAGCACGCCCAGCCGGGCGCGCGGCGAGGGCCCGAACTCCCGCACCACGGACGGCAGGTCGTCCACGCCCGCCAGGTACTCCACGACGACCCCCTCCACCCGCAGGTCGTCGCCCCACACCTTCTCGACCAGCTCCGCGTCGTGCCGCCCCTCCACATAGATGCGCCCGGCGCGCGCCACCCGCGCGCGGGCACCCGGCACGGCCACCGAGCCGGAGGCCGTGCGCGCCGGGCCCGCCGCGCCGCCGCCCCGGGCCGGGCGGACCAGGGTGACGGGCCTGCCCTCCAGCAGGAAGCCGCGCGGCCGGAGCGGGAACGCCCGGTGCTTGCCGAAGCGGTCCTCCAGCGTGACCACGGCCGCCTCGCAGCCCACCACCGCGCCGCAGAAGCCGGTGGCGACCTCCTCGACCACCAGGCCGGGCTCGGCGGGCACCTCGGGCACGGGCCGGGAGCGCTTCCACGGCGGCGTCAGGTCGGGGTCGTCGTACCGGCTGCGCATGCCGCCCATTCGATCACGGGCCGGGGCGCGGCGGTACGCCGAACCGGCCGGCCAGCTCCTCCCGCTGGGCGCGGACGAACGCGGCGCCCACCACCGCCCCGTGGCCCGGCACGTACCGGGCCTCGGGGCCGCCCAGCGCCAGCAGGGCGTCCAGCGCCGCGGGCCAGCGCTCCGGGCTCGCGTCCGGCCCGGCCTGCGGCTCCCCGGACTCCTCGACCAGGTCCCCGCAGAAGACCACCGGCGGCGTGCCCGGCACCAGCACCGCCAGGTCCAGCGCGGAGTGCGCGGGCCCCAGGTCCGCCAGAACGGCCGCGCGGCCCCCGCCGAGGTCCAGCACCGCGCGCGACCCGCGCCCCGGCGACGGCGCCCGCCACGGGCGTTCCCGAGCCGCCGCGAGATCCGCCGCCGCGGCGGCCGGGTGCAGGCCGTGCCGCGCCCCGTCCGCCGCCGGATCGGCCGCCCCCGGCGCGGCCAGGAACGCCGCGAGCCCCGCCGGCCCCCACGCCTCGGCCGCCGGGAACGCCCCCGCGCCCAGCAGGTGGTCGAAGTGCGGGTGCGTGACCACCAGCCGCGTCACGCCACCCGGCGGCAGGCCCGCCCCCCAGGCCCCGGCCGCCTCACGCGAGGGGCCCGCGTCCACCAGCAGCAGGCCGCCCGGGGAGGCCACGAGCCCCACCGTCTCGTCCCAGCCGGGCAGCCGCCGCCGGAACACCCCGGGCGCCACCGCCTCCCAGCCTTCGCCCGGAAGCCACCGCTCCCACCCCTCACGGGGCTCCCGCCCGGCCCCGCCCGCACCGCCCCGCCCGCGCCCCGCGCCCGTGTCCATGCCCGGACGTTAACGGACGGGTGCCGGCGGGCAGGTGCTGCGGGAGATGTCAGTCTGCCGCCGCTCGTTCCCTGGCCGTGCTACCCGGCCGTACACTGGAGCAGGGTCTGGCACTCCCCGAGCGCGAGTGCCAGGGCGGCAGCCAGCGGCGGACGGCCGGACGGGAGGTGCGACATGCTCAGTGAACGCAGGCTGGAGGTGTTGCGGGCCATCGTCCAGGACTACGTCGGCACGGAGGAGCCGGTGGGTTCCAAGGCGCTGACCGAGCGGCACAACCTCCAGGTCTCCCCGGCCACGGTCCGCAACGACATGGCCGCCCTGGAGGAGGAGGGGTACATCGCCCAGCCGCACACCAGCGCCGGCCGGGTCCCCACCGACAAGGGGTACCGCCTCTTCGTCGACAAGCTCGCGGACGTCAAGCCCCTGTCCGCCCCCGAGCGCCGCGCCATCCAGAACTTCCTGGGCGGGGCCGTGGACCTGGACGACGTGGTGGCCCGCACGGTCCGCCTCCTCGCCCAGCTCACCCGCCAGGTCGCCGTGGTGCAGTACCCCTCGCTCAGCCGTTCCACGGTGCGGCACGTCGAGCTGCTCGCGCTGGCCCCGGCCCGCCTGATGCTGGTCCTCATCACCGACACCGGGCGGGTCGAGCAGCGGCACGTGGACTGCCTCGCCCCGTTCGGGGAGACCTCGCTGGCCGAGCTGCGCGCCCGGCTGAACAGCCGCGTCGCGGGCGAGCGTTTCACCGAGGTGCCGCGGCTGGTCGCGGACCTGCCCGACTCCTTCGACGCCGAGGAGCGCGGCACGGTCTCCGCGGTTCTCTCCACCCTTCTGGAGACGCTGGTGGAGGAGACCGAGGAGCGGCTGATGATCGGCGGCACGGCCAACCTCACCCGCTTCGGGCAGGACTTCCCGCTCACCATCCGCCCCGTGCTGGAGGCGCTGGAGGAGCAGGTGGTGCTGCTGAAGCTGCTGGGGGAGGCGAAGGATTCCGGCATGACCGTGCGCATCGGGCACGAGAACAACCACGAAGGACTGACCTCCACGTCGGTCGTCTCTGTCGGTTACGGTTCAGGCGACGAAGCCGTCGCAAAGCTCGGCGTGGTCGGACCGACCCGCATGGACTACCCCGGAACGATGGGAGCGGTGCGCGCAGTGGCACGTTACGTCGGACAGATTCTCGCGGAGAACTAAGTGGCGGCCGACTACTACGCCATCCTTGGCGTGCGACGCGATGCCTCGCAGGAAGAGATCAAGAAGGCCTTCCGGCGGCTGGCGCGCGAGCTGCATCCGGACGTGAATCCGGACCCCAAGACCCAGGAGCGGTTCAAGGAGATCAACACCGCGTACGAGGTGCTCTCCGACCCGCAGAAGAAGCAGATGTACGACCTGGGCGGGGACCCGATGAGCGGCGCCGCCTCGGCGGGCGCGGGCGCGGGCTTCGGCGGCGCCGGCTTCGGGAACTTCTCGGACATCATGGACGCCTTCTTCGGCGCCGCGTCCCAGCGCGGCCCGAAGTCGCGCACCCGGCGCGGCCAGGACGCCATGATCCGGCTGGAGATCGACCTCAACGAGGCCGCCTTCGGCACCACCAAGGACATCCAGGTCGACACCGCCACCGTCTGCGGCACCTGCAACGGCGAGGGCGCCGCCCCCGGCACCTCCGCGCAGACCTGCGACATGTGCCGCGGGCGCGGCGAGGTCTCGCAGGTGACGCGGTCCTTCCTCGGCCAGGTCATGACCTCCCGGCCCTGCCCCCAGTGCCAGGGCTTCGGCACCGTGGTGCCCACTCCATGCCCCGAGTGCGCGGGCGACGGCCGGGTCCGCACCCGCCGCACGCTGACCGTGAAGATCCCGGCCGGTGTGGACAACGGCACCCGCATCCAGCTCGCGGGCGAGGGCGAGGTCGGCCCCGGCGGCGGCCCCGCCGGCGACCTGTACGTGGAGATCCGCGAGAAGCCGCACGCCGTCTTCCAGCGCCGCGGCGACGACCTGCACTGCACGGTGACCGTGCCCATGACCGCCGCCGCCCTGGGCACCAAGGTGCCGCTGGAGACGCTGGACGGCATGGAGGAGGTCGACATCCGGCCCGGCACCCAGTCCGGCCAGTCGATCCCGCTCCACGGCCGCGGCGTCTCGCACCTGCGCAGCAACGGCCGGGGCGACCTCGTGGTGCACGTGGAGGTCCAGACACCCTCCAAGCTCGACCCCGAGCAGGAGGAGCTGCTGCGGCGGCTGGCCAAGCTGCGCGGCGAGGAGCGGCCCATGGGGCAGTTCCAGCCCGGGCAGCAGGGCCTGTTCTCCCGGCTCAAGGACGCCTTCAACGGCCGCTAGGCCGCCGCCGGTTCAGCGAGGATCTTCCCGAGGTGAGCACCGCACCCGTCTTCCTCTCCGGCGCCCTCTCCGGCGCCGGCCCCGGCGCCCTGCTGCGCCTGGACGGCCCCGAGGGGCGGCACGCCGTCACCGTGCGCCGCCTGCGCCCCGGCGAGGAGATCGTCCTGACCGACGGCGCCGGCACCGCCGCGCGCGGCACCGTCGCGGCCGTCACGGGGAAGGACAGCCTGGACGTCGCGGTGGAGGAGGCCGTCGCCGAGCCCGCGCCCGACCCCTGGCTGACCGTCGTCCAGGCCCTGCCCAAGGGGGACCGCGGCGAGCTGGCCGTGGAGACCATGTCCGAGACCGGCGTGGACGCGATCGTGCCGTGGGCCGCGGCCCGCTGCGTCACCCAGTGGAAGGGCGAGCGCGGCGAGCGGGCCCTGGCCAAGTGGCGGGCGGCGGCGCGCGAGGCGGGGAAGCAGGCCCGGCGCGCGCGGTTCTGCGAGGTGGCCGAGCCAGTCGGCACCCGGGAGGCGGCGCGGGGCGTCGTCGCGGGAGCCGCGTTCGCCGCCGTGCTGCACGAGTCCGCGACCGAGCCCCTGGCCACCGCCCCGCTGCCGACAGGCGGCCGGATCGTGCTGATCGTCGGCCCCGAGGGCGGCGTCACCGACCAGGAGCTGGCCGCCTTCGCGGAGGCCGGCGCCCGCCCCTGCCGCCTGGGCCCCACCGTCCTGCGCACCTCCACCGCCGGCACGGCCGCCGCGGCCCTCCTGCTGGGCCGCACGGGCCGCTGGTCCTGAGCCGCCGAACGCCCCGGGCAGCGGACGCCCCCGACGGCGCGCGCCGTCGGGGGCGTTCCGCGAGAGGTGGCAGCGGTCAGGCCGTGTCCTCCCGCTCCTCGGGGTGGCGGCGCAGCAGGAACACGGCGGTGATCAGCCCGCCCCAGACCACGGTCATGGCCACGATCATCATCGCGACGGCGCTTGCGGACATCAGCGGCTCCTCTCGGGCTCGGCCGGGGACACCGGCTCCTCTGCCGGTACGGCGGTGGGCGTGCGGCGCCAGCGGACCAGCGAGAGCAGGATCCCCGCGAGCAGCGCGGCCCCGGCCACGCCCCAGCCCGCCCACAGCAGGAACGACGTCTCGTACCCGCCGTAGTTCTCCTCCAGCTCGTCCCGGAAGCCGCTGACCGTCATCCAGACCAGCATCAGCGGCGTGACCACGGCCAGGCACACCCGCCACCACCGGCCGAGCCGGACGGCCGAGGTCGCGTCGGCGTTCCTCTGGAGCGGGCCAAGCTGCCGGGTGACCCAGGCGACGGTGACGACCAGCGCCAGGGCGGCCAGCACGATGCCGTACTGGTTGATGAAGTGGTCGGAGACGTCCAGGAAGTGCAGGCCGCTGCCGTTGGAGAACAGCGTCAGGGACACCGTCGCCAGGGCCCCGCCCACGAGCAGGACGGCCTTGCGGCGGGCGAGCCCGAGGCGGTCCTCGACGGCCGCGATGACGACCTGCACGATGCTGATCAGCGAGGTGAACCCCGCGAAGACCAGCGAGGAGAAGAACAGCACCCCGAACAGGCCGCCCATGGGCATCTCGGAGATGATCTGCGGGAAGGCCATGAACGCCAGCCCCACGCCGCTGGAGGCCACCTCGGCCACCGGCACCCCGGCGCTGGTGGCCATGAATCCGAGGGTGGCGAAGACCGCGACGCCCGCCAGGATCTCGAAGGAGCTGTTGGCGAAGCCGGCCACCAGCGCGGAGCCGGTCAGGTCCGACTTCCGGCGCAGGTAGGAGGCGTAGGTGATCATGATGCCGAAGCCGACGGACAGCGAGAAGAAGATCTGCCCGTAGGCGGCGACCCACACGCTGCCCTCGCTCAGGGCGTCCCAGTCCGGACTAAACAGCGCGTCCAGGCCGAGGTCGGCCCCGTCCAGGGTGACGGCCCGGACCACCAGCACCAGGAAGAGCACCAGCAGCAGCGGGATGAAGATGATGTTCGCCTTCTCGATGCCCCGCCGCACGCCCAGGTAGAGGACCACCAGGGCCGCGATCCAGACCCCGATCAGCGGCCAGGCCACGCCGGGCACGAAGGTGCTCACGTCGCCCGGGTCGGCCGAGACCTGGAGGAAGTCGTTCAGCAGGAACGCCTCCGGGTCCTCCCCCCAGGACTGGTCGAAGGAGAAGCCGATGTACCGGACGGCCCAGGCCAGGATGGCCGCGTAGTAGGCCGCGATCACGAAGCAGATGGCCACCGTCCACCAGCCGATGGCCTCGGCGGGCCGCCGCAGCAGCCGGGTGGCGCCGGGCGGCGAGGAGCGGTACTTGCGGCCGATGGTGTATTCGAGGATCAGCAGCGGGATACCGGCCGTC
This sequence comes from Streptomyces boetiae, assembly GCF_031845405.1. Classification (NCBI taxonomy): domain Bacteria; kingdom Bacillati; phylum Actinomycetota; class Actinomycetes; order Kitasatosporales; family Streptomycetaceae; genus Streptomyces; species Streptomyces boetiae. The sequence continues at coordinate 17,076 of NZ_JAVREN010000012.1, read as the reverse complement.
AGCAGCGCGGCGAGGTACGGCAGGATGAACGCCCCGCCGCCGTTCTCATAGGTGACGGCCGGGAAACGCCAGATGTTGCCCAGGCCGATGGCCGATCCGACGGCGGCCATGATGAACCCGGTCCGGCTTCCCCACTGTTCTCTCTTCGGCTCTGTCGTCATAGGCGGAACGTCCTTGAGCTGTGTGCGGAGGGGTTGGCGAGCGACGCGGTATACGGGCGTAGATTGCTCCCGCATACGGGCGCGCCGCAGGTTACCAGCCCCCACCCGCTCTGGCACCGGGTGCGGCACGGGCCGCGTGAGGCGATAGCATCCGGCCCGTACGCCCGCGCGACGAGGAGGCCGGCCACCGATGGCGGGAGAACCGCAGCCCGACTGCCTGTTCTGCAAGATCGTGTCCGGAGATGTCCCGGCGACGATCGTCCGGGAGACGGAAACGACCGTCGCCTTCCGGGACATCAACCCGCAGGCCCCCAGCCACGTGCTGGTCATCCCCCGCGTCCACTACCCCGACGCCGCCGCCCTGGCCGCCGCCGAGCCGGCCGTCGCCGCCGACGTGCTGCGCGAGGCCGGTGAGGTCGCCCTGGAAGAGAGGCTGGACGGCACCGGCTACCGGGTGGTGTTCAACACCGGCTCGGGCGCGGGCCAGACCGTCTTCCACGCCCACGCCCACGTCCTCGGCGGCCGGGGCCTCGCCTGGCCGCCCGGCTGAGGGCCCCGGCCCGCGGGTGTCCGCGCGCGAGCTGATCGTCCTGGGCACGGCCAGCCAGGTGCCCACCCGCGACCGGAATCACAACGGCTACGTCCTGCGCTGGGACGCCGAGACCCTGATGTTCGACCCCGGCGAGGGCACCCAGCGGCAGATGCTGCGCGCCGGGGTCAGCGCCCACTCCCTGACCCGGATCTGCGTCACCCACTTCCACGGCGACCACTGTCTGGGCCTGCCCGGCGTCATCCAGCGCGTCAGCCTGGACCGGGTGCCGCACGCCGTGGCCGTCCACTACCCGGCCTCGGGGCAGGAGTTCTTCGAGCGGCTGCGCTACGCGACCGCCTACCGGGACGCCGCCCGGCTCGACCCCCGGCCGGTCGCCGCCGACGGGCCGGTGCCGGGCCCGCCGCCCGGCGCGTTCTCCCTCACCGCGCACCGCCTCTCGCACCCCGTGGACTCCTTCGGGTACCGGCTGGCCGAGCCCGCCGGGCGCCGGATGCTGCCCGAGCGGCTGGCCGCGCGCGGGATCGCCGGCCCGGACGTGGGCCGGCTGCTGCGCGAGGGCGAGCTGCGCGGCGTCCGCGTGGAGGAGGTGAGCGTCGAACGCCCGGGGCAGCGCTTCGCGTTCGTCATGGACACCCGGCTGTGCGACGGCGTCTACTCCCTGGCCGAGGGCTGCGACCTGCTGGTCATCGAGTCCACCTTCCTGGAGCGGGACGCGGCGCTGGCGGAGGAGTTCGGGCACCTGACGGCCCGGCAGGCGGCGGAGGTGGCCGCCGCGTCGGGCGTGCGGCACCTGGTGCTGACGCACTTCTCGCAGCGCTACCCGGACCCGGCCGAGTACGGCCGCGAGGCGCGGGAGGCGGGCTTCACGGGCGAGTTGACGCTGGCCGAGGACCTGACGCGCGTTCCCGTGCCGCGCCGCCGCGCGGACTGACCGGCGCCGCGCGGACCGGGCGGACTTTCGGCGTTCGCCCGGGGGAACGCCCGGGGCGGGGGCGCGCCGGGCGCGGTGCGAGAATCCCGATCATGCGAGCCGCGTACATCGAACGCCTCGGGCCGCCCGAGGAGATCCGCTGCGGGACCCTGCCCGACCCCGAGCCGGGGCCGGGGGAGGTGCTGGTCGAGGTGGCGGCCTCGGCCGTCAACCCCGTCGACACCCTGGTGCGCGCCGGGGCGTTCCGCACGCCCGTGACGTTCCCCTTCGCCGTCGGGCGCGACCTGACCGGCACGGTGCTGGCGGCCGGGCCCGGCGCGGAGGGCTTCGCGCCGGGGGAGCGGGTGTGGTGCAACAGCCTGGGCCACGGCGGGCGGCAGGGCGCGGCGGCCGAGCGCGCGGCCGTTCCCTCCGACCGGCTCTACCGGCTGCCGCCGGGCGCGGACCCGGTCGAGGCGGCGGCGGTGCTGCACCCGGCGGCCACGGCCTGGCTCGCGCTGTTCCGGCACGCCGGGCTGCTGGCGGGCGAGACGGTGCTGGTGGCCGGGGCGGCGGGGAACGTCGGCTCCGCGCTGGTCCTCCAGGCCGCGCGGGCCGGGGCGCGCGTGATCGCGACCGCGCACCCCCGGGACGAGGAGTACGTCCGCTCGCTGGGCGCGCACGAGGTGCTGGACTACCGGCGGCCGGCCGGTGCGCGGCTGCGCGCGCTGTGCCCCGACGGGATCGACGTGCACGTGGACACCTCGGGCCGCCAGCGGCTGGCGGAGGTCGTCGACCTGCTCGCCTGGCGCGGACGGATCGTGCTGCTGGCCGGGACCGCCGCGCGGCCTGAGCTGCCGGCCGGGCAGCTCTACCAGCGCGACGGCTCGATCCTCGGCTTCGTCATCTCCCGCGCGACGACGGCCGAGCTGGCCGGGGCGGCCGAGGCGGTCAACGCCCTGCTGGCCGAGGGGGCCCTGCGCGCCCGCGCCGTCGAACGCCTCCCCCTGGAGGCCGCGCCCGAGGCCCACGCCCGCGTCGAGAACGGCCGCGTCCGGGGCGGCCACCGCCTGGTCCTGCTGCCGGGCTACCCGGGCCTGGGGGCGGCGGCCGGAGCCTGAGGCTTCGGCCACGCGGCACCCCGCCCGGCGGTTCGTGCGGGCGGCGGGGCGCCGCCGAGGCGGGGGCCTACAGCCCGCCGCGTGCGCCGACGCGGGCGGGGGACGTGCCGAGGGCGGTGAGGCGGTCCAGCTCGGTGCGGGCGACGGCGAGGGCGTCTCTGAGGTTTTCCCAGTCCTCGACGCTGATGACCAGCGCGAGGACCGCGTCCCGGTCGGTGAGGGCCACGCGGCGGCGCTCGGAGCCCACCCGGGCGGCCAGCGCGCCCAGCCGCGTGGCCGCCTCCTGAACGGATATGCACCCGTCCGGCGCCGTCTCCTCGTCGTCTCTGACTTCCGCCGTCAGGGCGGTGATCGGGTCCATGCGGCTCGCTCCCTGGCGATGAGGGTTGGGGGCTGTCCGGGCCTTCGTGAGCGGTCCCGGGTCGCGCTGCGGTCACGGCGTCTACCGTCCGTGTGAGAAGGGTGTCAGACAGTGAGCGCGGGAGCCAAGGGGGCCCCGTGGGTTCAGGCCAGTCCCGGCCAGGGCCCGGCGGCGTCCAGGACGCGGGCGGCGGCGGAGGCGGAGTCGACGAGCGGGTGCAGCGCCAGCGCGCGCAGGGCCGCCTCCCGCGAGCCGGTCAGGGCCGCCTCCAGGGTGGCGCGTTCGGCGGCCTTGACCTGAAGCATCAACCCCAGCTCGGCCGTTCCCGGCGTCAGGCACGGCACCGGGTGCGCGCCCTGCCGCCCCACCTCGCAGACCGTCTCCACGACGGCGTCGTCGGGCAGCGCGGCCACGCACCCGGCGTTGCGGACGTTCAGGATCAGCCGCGTGCGTTCGTCCGCCGCCAGGGCCCGCATCACGGCCACCGCCACGCGCTCGTAGCCGCCGCCCGCCAGATCCTCCTCGTCGCGCGGCCCGGCGCCCGAGGCCGCGCGGGCCTCCGCCCCGTAGGTCTCCTCCCGCTCCCGGCGGGCGCGCTCCCACAGCGCCGCCGCCTCGGCGGGCGCGGCCCGCTCCGCCGCCGCGAAGAACGCCCCCTGCTGCCGGTGCAGGAACTCCCCCCGCGTCTCCCCGGCCGCGCGCGCCGCCGCCACCGCCTCGCGGCGGAAGTAGTACGCGTGCAGGTACTCGTTGGGCAGCGAGCCCAGCGCGCGCAGCAGCCGGGGCCCGAACAGGCGGCCCTCCTCGAACGACCCCAGCGCGGCCTCGTCGGCCAGCAGCCCCGGCAGCAGGTCGCGGCCCCGGTGGGTGAGGGTCCGCAGCCAGCCCAGGTGGTTGAGGCCCAGGTAGTCGAAGCCGGCCTCCCGCGGGTCGACCCCCGCGGCGCGGGCCGCCCGGCGCACCAGCCCCAGCGGCGAGTCGCAGATCCCGATCACCCGGTGGCCCAGCTCGGCGGACATCGCCTCGGTGACGAGCCCGGCCGGGTTGGTGAAGTTGATCAGCCACGCCTCGGGCGCCAGCTCCCGCACCCGGCGGGCGATCCGCAGCGCCACGGGCACGGTGCGCAGGCCGTAGAGGACGCCGCCCGCCCCCAGCGTTTCCTGGCCCAGAACGCCCTCGGCAAGCGGCGTCCGCTCGTCGCCCACCCGCCCGGCGGTGCCGCCCACCCGGACGGCGCAGAAGACGAAGTCCGCGCCGCGCAGCGCCTCGTCCAGCGACCCGGCCACCTCGACCGCCGGCGCGCCGGAGCCGCCCGCGCCCTGGCCCTCCAGCACGGCAGCGATCGCGCGGGCCCGGCCGGGGTCCGTGTCGTGGAGGGCGACCCGGTCCGGCGCGCCGTCCGTTGTCAGCAGGGCGCGGTATACCAGGGGAACGCGGAAGCCACCGCCGCCGATGATCGTGAGCTTCATGGGGCGGAACGTACCGTAGATATCCCGCCATTCTGACGGAGCCCCGTGGTGACGACAGTGCATCCCCGAGTGAACCCCCAAGCGCCTCCTTCCCGCGACGCGGACGGACGCCGGCACATCGACCCGCTGGCCGCCCACCGCGTCCCCGGCGACCCGCCCTGGGACGTGTACCTGACCGGCACCGTCTTCCTGGACATCGTCTTCACCGGCCTGGACTCGGCCCCCGTGCGCGGCACGGAGTCCTGGGCCCGCGGCATGGGCTCCAGCCCCGGCGGGGTGGCGAACATGGCGACCGCCCTGGCCCGGCTGGGCCTGCGCACGGCCCTGGCGGCGGCCTTCGGCGACGACAAGTACGGCGAGTACTGCTGGGAGACGCTGGAGCGCGGGGAGGGCGTCGACCTGTCGCTCTCGCGGGTGGTGGGCGGCTGGCACTCGCCGGTCACCGTCTCGATGGCCTACGAGGGCGAGCGGACGATGGTCTCGCACGGGCACGAGGCGCCGCTGCCGCGCGAGGCGCCGGGGCCCTGCCCGGCCGGGCAGGGGGTGGCCCGCTCCTGCGTGGCCTCACTGCGGCCGGGGCACCCGCAGGAGTGGATCGCGACGGCCGCCCGCGCCGGAAGCCGCGTCTTCGCGAACAGCGGCTGGGACGAGTCGGGCGCCTGGGACCTGGCGGCCCTGCCCGGCCTGGAGCACTGCGAGGCGTTCGTGCTCAACGCCGCCGAGGCGATGCGCTACACGCGCGCCCGGGACGCGCGCGCCGCCGCGCACGCGCTGGCCGAGGCGGTGCCGCTGGCGGTGGTGACGATGGGCGCCGAGGGGGCGTACGCGGCGGACGGCCGCACCGGGGAGGTGGCCCGGGTGCCCGGCATCGTGGTGGAGCCGCTGGACACCACGGGCGCGGGCGACGTCTTCATGGCCGGTTTCGTCACCGGAACGCTGGCGGGCTGGCCGCTGGCCGACCGGCTCGCGCTCGCGGGACTGATCGCGGCGCTGTCCGTGCAGGAGTTCGGCGGCTCGCTCTCCGCGCCCGGCTGGTCCGAGATCGCGGCCTGGTGGCGGCAGACCCGCGAGCCGGCCGCCGGGGGCGAGGCGGCGGCCGAGCGGGCGGCGGCCCGGTACGCCTTCCTCGACGCCCTCCTCCCCGGCGACGCGCCCCCCTGGCCCCGCCGCCGCGCCGTCCCCACCCTCGGCTTCCGCGACACCCCGGCGCCGGGCCGGGCCGGCGAACGCTGACCCCCGGGGGGCCCGCGCCGCGCGCACCGGAGAGCGTCGCGCCTCGTGATTCCCACCGGTTATTCCCACTGGTCCTGTCAGTCCCTCGGCGTACTCTGGAAGACCGGTGGCCGCCCGGCGCGGCGCCGGGGCAGGCACCGGGCACGACCCGGAAGCACAGAGAGGGATGAGCAGGTCCACGACGGGCCGCCCATGACACAGACACCGACACACCAGCCAGCGGCGACCGCCTCCCCCGCGAGCGGGAGGGGCCCCCAGGCCACCGCCCGGTTCACCGTCCCGGCGAAGCACCCCATGGTGACGGTCCTGGGCTCCGGGGACGCGCTGCTGCGCGTCATCGAGACGGCGTTCCCCGCCACCGACATCCACGTCCGGGGGAACGAGATCGCGGCCACGGGCGACGAGGCCGAAGTCCGCCTCGTCCAGCGCCTCTTCGACGAGATGATGATCGTCCTGCGCACCGGCCAGCCGCTCACCGAGGACGCGGTCGAGCGCTCGATCGCGATGCTCCGCGGCGAGGACGGCACCGGCGGGGACGCCAGCCCCGCCCAGGTCCTCACGCAGAACATCCTCTCCAACCGCGGCAAGACGATCCGCCCCAAGACGCTCAACCAGAAGCTCTACGTCGACGCCATCGACCAGCACACCGTCGTCTTCGGCATCGGCCCCGCCGGCACCGGCAAGACGTACCTGGCCATGGCCAAGGCCGTGCAGGCCCTCCAGGCCAAGCAGGTCAGCCGGATCATCCTCACCCGCCCCGCCGTGGAGGCCGGCGAGCGCCTCGGCTTCCTGCCCGGCACGCTCTACGAGAAGATCGACCCCTACCTGCGCCCGCTCTACGACGCCCTGCACGACATGCTCGACCCCGACTCCATCCCCCGCCTCCTCAGCGCGGGCACGATCGAGGTCGCGCCCCTGGCGTACATGCGCGGCAGGGCACAGCCCGTGTTCACCAAGGTGCTCACTCCGGACGGATTCCGCCCCATCGGCGAACTCCGGGTGGGCGACCTCGTAGTCGGGTCCAACGGCGAGCCCACCCCCGTGCTCGGCGTGTACCCGCAGGGGCAGAAGGACATCTACCGCCTCTCCGCGCAGGACGGGTCTTCGACCCTCTGCTGCGGCGACCACCTGTGGACCGTGCGCACGGCGGCCGACCGCCGCCGCAACAAGCCCTGGCGCGTCCTTGAGACCAAGGAGATGATCGGCAGGCTCAGGGCCGCGCACGCCCGCCGGTACGAGCTGCCCCTGCTGAGCGCGCCCGTGAGCCTCCCGGAGCGAGAGGTTCCTATGGACCCTTACGCCCTGGGCCTGCTCCTCGGCGATGGCTGCCTCACGGGCCGGACCACCCCGTCCTTCAGCACCGACGACCCCGAGCTGGCCGTCGCGCTGGAGTCGGCACTTCCAGGCGTCGAGGTCCGCCGGAAGAACCGGGCGGACTTCACGCTGAACCGCGTGCGGGAGCCGGGAGACGTCATCACGCTGGAGAACCCGGTCACCGGCGCCCTGCGCGCACTCGGGCTGCTCGGCACCAGGTCATCCACCAAGTTCGTGCCGGACGACTATCTGCGCAACGCGGCGCCGGTCCGGCTCGCGCTCCTCCAGGGGCTGCTGGACAGCGACGGCGGGCCGGTGACTCAGGCGGGCCGCACCTGCCGCATCGAGTACACGACGACATCCGCCGCACTGCGGGACGGAGTGATCGCGCTCGTCCGGTCACTGGGCGGCGTCGCCTACAGCCATCGGCGGGCAGCCGAGGGCCGGCCGCCCGGGACGGCGAGAGGCCGGCGCGTCGTCCACCGGCACGATGCCTACACGCTTGACATCCGGCTGCCCGAAGGCGTCGCGCCGTTCCGGCTGGCTCGCAAGCTCCATGCCTACACGGCGGCGGGGGGCGGCGGACGCCCGATGCGTTTCATCGACAGCATCGAGCCCGCGGGGCGGGCGGAAGCCGTGTGCATCCAGGTCGCCGCCGCCGACTCGCTCTATGTCACCGAGGACTACCTGCTGACGCACAACACACTGAACGACGCCTTCATCATCCTCGACGAGGCGCAGAACACGAACCCCGAGCAGATGAAGATGTTCCTCACCCGCCTCGGCTTCGAGTCCAAGATCGTCATCACCGGCGACGTCACCCAGGTCGACCTGCCCAGCGGCACCAAGAGCGGCCTGCGGCAGGTCCAGGAGATCCTGGCCGACGTGGACGACGTCCACTTCGCCCGGCTCACCAGCCACGACGTGGTCCGCCACAAGCTCGTCGGCCGCATCGTGGACGCCTACGACCGCTACGACGACCGGCACGGAAAGTAGCCGCCCCGCATCATGCCGATCGAGGTCAACAACGAGTCCGGCACGGAGATCGACGAACGCTCCCTGCTCGACGTCGCCCGCTACGCCCTGGCCCGGATGCGGATCCACCCGCTCTCCGAGCTGTCGGTGATCGCGGTGGACGAGGCGGCCATGGAGCAGCTCCACCTCCAGTGGATGGAGCTGCCCGGCCCCACGGACGTGATGTCGTTCCCCATGGACGAGCTGCGCCCGCCGTCCAAGGACGACGAGGAGCCCGCCGTGGGCCTCCTCGGGGACGTGGTGCTCTGCCCCGAGGTGGCCCGCAAGCAGGGCGAGCAGGCCCCCACCCGGCACTCCATGGACGAGGAGCTCCAGCTCCTGACCGTCCACGGCGTGCTCCACCTCCTCGGGTACGACCACGAGGAGCCCCAGGAGAAGGCCGAGATGTTCGGCCTGCAGAAGGCCATCGTCGACGGCTGGCGGGACGAGCGCGGCATCACCGGCCCGTCCCCCGCCCCCACCACGTCATGACCGGGACCCTGCTGCTCGCGGTCCTGGCGCTGCTCGCCCTGGCCTGGCTGGCCTCCTGCGCGGAGGCCGGCCTGGCCGTCATCACCGGGTACCGCGCGGAGGAGGCGGTGCGGGCCGGCCGCCGGGGCGCCGCGCGGCTGGCCGCCGTCGCCGCCGACCCCACGCGGTACCTCAACCTCGCCCTCCTGCTGCGCGTGGCCGCCGAGATGGGCGCGGCGGTGCTGGTGGCGCACGCCTGCCTCCAGGAGTTCGGCGACGTCTGGCAGGCCCTGGCCGTGGCGTTCGGCGTCATGGTGCTGCTGTCGTTCGTCGCGGCCGGCGTCTCGCCGCGCACCATCGGCCGCCAGCACCCGCTGAACACCACGACCGCCGCCGCCTACGTCCTGGTCCCCCTGGCCCGCGTCCTGGGCCCGCTCACCCAGGCCCTGATCATCCTGGGCAACGCCCTCACCCCCGGCAAGGGCTTCCGCAAGGGCCCCTTCGCCTCCGAGGCCGAGCTGCGCGCCATGGTGGACCTCGCCGGGCGCGAGGCGCTGATCGAGGACGAGGAGCGCCGGATGGTGCACTCCGTCTTCGAGCTGGGCGACACCCTGGTCCGCGAGGTGATGGTGCCGCGCACCGACGTCATCTCCATCGACCGGGGCAAGACCATCCGCCAGGCCCTCACGCTCGCCCTGCGCTCCGGCTTCTCCCGCATCCCGGCCACGGGCGAGAGCGACGACGACATCGTCGGCATCGTCTACCTCAAGGACCTGGCGCGGAAGGTGCACGTCAGCCGCGAGGCCGAGTCCGAGCCGGTGGAGAGCGTGATGCGGCCGGCGACGTTCGTCCCCGACACGAAGAACGCCGGGGACCTGCTGCGGGAGATGCAGCGCGACCACATCCACCTGGCGGTGGTCATCGACGAGTACGGCGGAACGGCCGGGCTGGTCACGATCGAGGACATCCTGGAGGAGATCGTCGGGGAGATCACCGACGAGTACGACACCGAGCTGCCGCCCGTGGAGGAGCTGGGCGAGGGCGCGTACCGGGTCACCGCGCGCCTGGACCTGGGGGCGCTGGGCGAGCTGTACGGGCTGCGGCTGGACGACGAGGACGTGGAGACCGTCGGCGGCCTGCTCGCCAAGGCCCTGGGCCGCGTCCCCATTGCGGGCGCCCGCGCCACGGTCGACCTCACGGCCGACCAGACCAAGCCGCCCGGCCTGGCGGCCCTCCGCCTCACCGCCGAGTCCCCCGCCGGCCGCCGCAACCGCATCGACCGCATCCGCGTCGACCCCGTCCACGCCCCGGACTGACCGCCCCCGCACCCGCCCCGCGCCCGGCGATCGGGGCCCCGGCCGCTCACCCGAATGGCGGGGCGCCGGTGGACGCGGGCGGGCCGGGGTGGCGCGATGGGAAGCATGGATTCTCCTCTGCGGACGATGGCCGTGACCGGAGTCGCCGCGCTGAGCCTGGTCCTGGTGCCGGGCCAGCCGGCCGCCGCCGACTCGCTCAGCGAGGCCCAGCTGCGCGAGGCGCTGCTGGACGCCGTGGACTTCCCCGAGGGCTGGGCCGCCGACAGCGAACGCTCCGCCCGCGAGCGCGGGTTCGGCGTCCCCGAGCCCACCGAGCCGGACTGCTCCGGCCTCTTCGGCTCCCCGCCCGAGGACGGCGGGGACGAGGGCACCGCCTGGGCCGGGTTCGCGCGCACCCGCAGCGGGCCGTTCGTCACCACCGTCGCCACCGCGCACGCCGACGCCGCCGCCGCCCGGAGCGCCGTGGAGAGCGCGCGCGAGGCCCTGGACGGCGCGTGCGCCACGATCCATACCCGCGAGGGCGCCGGGGAGCGGGGCGTCACCGTGGCCTACGACGCCGCCGCGCTGGAGCTGAAGCAGGCCGCCTCCTTCGGGGAGGAGGCCGTGGCCGTCCGCTTCCAGCGCCGCCTGGACGGCGAGGTCGCCACCACGCCCGTGGTCGCGGACCTCGTCATAGCCCGCGTCGGCGCCCAGACCGTCCGCATCGCCCAGGCCGGGCGGGACGACGGCAGCACCGGCGAGGTCACGGAGATCGCCGAGCGCGCCGTGGAGAAGCTGCGCCAGGTCGCGGAGGGCCGCACCCCGGCCCCCAGCCCGGACCAGCCGGGCACCACCGACCTGTGAACGGCCGGGCTGCCAAAGCCGCATAAGCTCGCCCCATGACTGACGCCGCCGCCGATGCCCTGGACCCCGAGGACCGGAAGCTCCTCACCCTGGCCCGCTCCGCCCGCGCCCGCAACGCCGTCCCCGAGGGCGCCGCCGTCCGCGACGAGACCGGCCGCACCTACGTCGCCGGCACCGTCGCCCTGCGCGCCCTCCCCCTGAGCGCCCTCCAGACCGCCGTGGCCATGGCCGTGGCCAGCGGCGCCAAGTCCCTGGAGGCCGCCGCCGTGGTCACCGACAGCCCGGAGCTGGGCCCCGCCGACCTGGACGTCGCCCGCGAACTCGGCGGCCCGGACGTCCCCGTCTTCCTGGCTGGCCCGGACGGCCAAGTCCGTGCAACGATCGGCGGATCTTGACCCCCTCCCCTGCCTAGATGCGGGGGGTTCCAGCGGTCGCCCGCTGGGTTTCCTGCTTCGTCGACGACTGCCCCGTCCGGGAGGACTCCCGTTGAGGTCTTACACCGCCTCCGCAGGCCGAGGCGGCCAGCCCGGCCGCCTTGACGGTGCGTGCCGCGTTCACGTCGCGGTCATGCGTGGTGCCGCAGTCCTCGCACGTCCATGTGCGGACGTTCAGGGGCAGCTTCTCGCGGGCCGTGCCGCAGTTCCCGCACAGCTTGCTGCTGGGGAAGGAGCGGTCGGTCACGATGAGTTCGCGCCCGTACCAGGTGCACTTGTACTCCAGCATGGAGCGCAGTTCCGTCCAGGCCGCATCGGAGATGGCGCGCGCGAGCTTGCCGTTCTTGAGCAGGTCGCGGACGGTGAGGTCCTCGATCACGACCGTTTGATTCTCACGGACGAGACGCGAGGTCAGTTTGTGCAGGAAGTCGCGGCGCCGGTCGGCGATCCGCGCGTAAATCCTGGCAACGCGGCGGCGGGCCTTCTCCCGGTTCGCCGAGCCCTTCGCCTTCCGCGACAGCGCCCGCTGCGCCTTCGCCAGCCGGGCGCGGTCACGCCGCTCATGCTTCGGGGTGACGATCTTCTCCCCGGTCGACAAGGTCACGAGGCTGGTTACGCCCGCGTCGATACCGACCGCCTTCGTGGTGGCCGGGGCCGGAGCGATGCGGTCGTCGCACAGCATCGACACGAACCAGCGCCCGGCGCTGTCACGGGACACCGTCACCGTGGCCGGTACCGCCCCCTCCGGGAAGGGACGCGACCAGCGGATGTCCAGCGGCGCGGACATCTTCGCCAGCGTCAGTGGCCCGTCGCGCCAGGTGAAGGCGCTGCGGGTGTACTCGGCCGACGCCCTGGACTTCTTCCGGCTCTTGTACCGGGAGTACTTGGCGCGCTTGGCGAAGAAGTTGGCGAACGCCGTCTGAAGGTGGCGCAGTGCCTGCTGGAGCGGAACGGAGGACACCTCCGCCAGGAACGCGAGCTCTACCGTCTTCTTCCACTCCGTCAGCGCGGCCGAGGACTGCACGTAGGAGATGCGGCGCCGCTCGCCGTACCAGGCCCGCGTGCGCTCCTCCAGCGCCTTGTCGTACACCAGCCGGACACAGCCGAACGTACGCGACAGCTAAGCCGCCTGCTCGTCCGTGGGGTGAAAGCGGTACCGGAAAGCCCGCCTGACCTGCCGCGTCACGCTTCACAAGCTATTGGTACCCGAGTGAGAAGCGGGTACCGGCCAAAGGCGATTCACCCTTCCCTGCCCGCTCCGCAGGAGCTACGTTCCTCCCCCGCAAGCGGGAGGTACCCCCACCCCGGTCTGAAGGCCGCTGTATCCACGAAAGAGTCCCGATGACCAGCACCGGCAGCACCCCTTCCCACCGTTCCGGATTCGCCTGCTTCGTCGGCCGCCCCAACGCGGGGAAGTCGACGCTGACCAACGCCCTGGTGGGGACGAAGGTCGCGATCACCTCCAACCGCCCCCAGACCACCCGGCACTCCGTGCGCGGCATCGTCCACCGCCCCGACGCGCAGCTGATCCTCGTCGACACCCCCGGGCTGCACCGCCCCCGCACCCTGCTGGGGCAGCGGCTGAACGACGTGGTGCGTGCGACCTGGGCCGAGGTCGACGTCATCGGCTTCTGCCTCCCGGCGAACGAGAAGACCGGCCCCGGGGACCGCTTCATCGCCCGCGAGCTGGCGAAGATCACCCGCACCCCGAAGGTCGCCGTCGTCACCAAGACCGACCTCGTGGACGGCGAGGCCCTGGCCGAGCAGCTCATCGCCGTGGACCGGCTGGGCAAGGAGAACGGCCTGGAGTGGCAGGAGATCGTCCCCGTCTCGGCCGTCTCCGGCGCACAGGTCGGGCTCCTGGCCGACCTGCTGGTGCCGCTGATGCCGGAGGGCCCGCCGCTCTACCCCGAGGGCGACCTGACCGACGAGCCCGAGCAGGTCATGATCGCGGAGCTGATCCGCGAGGCCGCGCTGGAGGGCGTCCGCGACGAACTCCCGCACTCCATCGCCGTGGTGGTCGAGGAGATGCTGCCCCGCCCCGACCGCCCCGAGGACCGGCCGCTGCTGGACATCCACGCCAACCTCTACATCGAGCGCACCAGCCAGAAGGGCATCGTCATCGGCCCCAAGGGCCAGCGCCTGAAGGCGGTCGGCACCACGGCCCGCCGCCAGATCGAGGCCCTGCTCGGCACGCCCGTCTTCCTCGACCTCCACGTGAAGGTCGCCAAGGACTGGCAGCGCGACCCCAAGCAGCTCCGCCGCCTCGGCTTCTGAGCCGCGGCCCGCGGCGGCCGTCGCCCGCGCGCTACGGCCGGGACGCGTCCGTCGCCGCCGCGGAGAGGAGGCGTTCGGTCTCGGAGGGCAGCAGGCGCAGGGCCTCGCCGATCAGGGTGAGGATGGTGCGTTCGGTGGGAGAGTAGGGCCCGTCCGCCAGGGCGATGCCCGCGCCGTGGAGGACCAGGGCCTCGCGGCCGGGGGCCTCCAGATGGGGCGCGAGGGCGGTCAGGCTCTCCCAGAGCGGCAGCGTGTCGGCGGCCAGCGCCGCCTGGAGCGTCAGCAGCCGCTCGTGCGTACAGTCCGGGAAGCCCGCCGCCCGGATCGAGGCAACGGCCGCCTTGCGCGCCGCGACCGCCTGCCCGTCCGTGCCGAGCACGGCCAGGGCGATGGTGTGCACGGCGTCCCGCAGCAGCCCCGCGAGCTGCGTCGTCGTGGGCACGTCGAGGGCCGTGGCGAGGAACCTGCCGTGGCAGGAGGAGCACTCCACCACCGGCTCCGCGTCGCCGCGCCTGGCGACGGGCACGCCCAGGACCGTGAGCCTGCGCCGCCCGGCGAGCCGCTGGTAGCAGCGGTCCCCGCCGCACGCGGCGCAGAAGAAGTCTCCGTCCCCGATCACCCGCCAGGCCGTCCGGACCCCAGCGAACCGGGTCACCCAGGAGCGCACCACGCCGTACCTCCGTTAGCCGCCGGCCCCCGTGCCATCTGCTGTGGGCGTGATGTTAACCACATTGAGGGGTCCGCGTCAGTAGTGCGTACGGAAGTAACGCACCTACTGCGTCAGGTCTGGACAAAACCCGGAGGCCGTGATTCCCGCGGCCCCCCGGAGACCAGCCCCCGGGTGAGCGCCGCGTCCGCCGCTGCCAGCGCGCGCACCACCGGCACGGACGTGGCCAGCAGCACCGCCCCGGCGGCCGTGGTGAACGCGATGTCGGCCGCCTCCGAGGGGTTTCCGGTCATCAGGTCGAACAGGCCCGTCCCGCCCTCGTCGCGCGGCAGCGACCACGACCAGGTGACGTAGAGCAGGGACCCCAGCCCGCCCACCGTCCAGGTCAGCGCGACGCAGAACGCCGCCACCCGCAGCGGGAAGGCCACCACCATGTGCGCCAGCGCCCGCCAGGCCCACCCGTCCCGCAGCGCCCGCAGCCCGTCCCCGCCGGCCCGCACCGCCGCCCGCGGCCGATGCCCGGCCAGCCGCTCCAGCCGCCGCAGCTCCATCCCCGCGAACGCCCGCGCCCCCATCAGCGTCCCGGCCAGCGCCGGGAGCCCCACCCACACCACCAGCGTCGAGAGCCCGAACGACAGGCCCGTCACCGCCACCGTGAACGCCGCCACCGCGACCGGCAACCCGCCCAGCACGTACGCCAGTTCCCGCCCGAAACGCCTCAGCCACCCGGGCCGCCCGGCGGCCCCGATCTCCACATCCGCCATGCCCGTCAGCCTGCCGCCGGCGCCTTCGGCGGGACAGCCGCCCAGCCACCGGGCCCGGGGTGGGGCCAGCCCCACCCCGGGCCCGGGGGACGGCCGCAAAGCGGCAGGCTCGCTCAGCGCAGGGCGCGGTTCACGGCCGAGACGACGGCCTTCAGCGAGGCGCGGACGATGTTCGCGTCGATCCCCACGCCCCACAGGACGCGGTCGCCCACCGCGCACTCGATGTACGCGGCGGCCTGCGCGCCCGCCCCCGCGCTCATCGTGTGCTCCACGTAGTCCAGGAGCCGCACCTCCTCGGCGACCACCCCGGTGCGGCCCAGCGCGTCGAAGAACGCCGCCAGCGGGCCGTTGCCCGTGCCCGACAGGACCGTGTCGGCCCCGTCCACCACGGCCTCGACGGTCAGCGCGTCCTGCCCGCCGCTGGTGGTGGAGGTCTGCGCGCTGCGCAGCGCGATCCGGCCCCAGGGCGCCTCGGGCGTGGGCAGGTATTCCTCGCTGAAGATCCGCCAGATCTCCGCCGGGGTGACCTCGCCGCCCTCGGCGTCCGTCTTCCCCTGGATGATCCGGGAGAACTCCACCTGCATCCGCCGCGGCAGGTCCAGCTTGTGGTCGTTCTTCAGCACGTAGGCCACGCCGCCCTTGCCGGACTGCGAGTTGACCCGGATGACCGCCTCGTAGGAGCGGCCCACGTCCTTGGGGTCGATCGGCAGGTAGGGAACGTCCCACACCAGCGCGTCCACACCCACCCCGGCCGCCTCGGCGGCCTCGTCCATCGCCTCGAAGCCCTTCTTGATGGCGTCCTGGTGGGAGCCGGAGAAGGAGGTGTACACCAGGTCGCCCACGTACGGGTGGCGGGGCGGGATCTCCATCTGGTTGCAGTACTCCCAGGTCCGGCGGATCTCGTCGATCCCGGAGAAGTCGATCTGCGGGTCCACGCCCTGGGAGAAGAGGTTCATGCCCAGCGTCACCAGGTCGACGTTGCCGGTGCGCTCGCCCTGGCCGAACAGGCAGCCCTCGACCCGGTCCGCCCCTGCCATCAGCGCCAGCTCGGCGGCGGCCACGGCCGTTCCCCGGTCGTTGTGCGGGTGCGCGGACAGGCAGACGAACTCGCGCCGCGAGAGGTGCCGCGACATCCACTCGAAGCGGTCGGCGTGCGTGGAGGGCGTCGAACGCTCCACCGTGGCGGGCAGGTTGAGGATGATCTCGCGGCCGGGCCCGGGCTGCCACACGTCCATCACCGCCTCGCAGACCTCCAGCGCGAAGTCCAGCTCGGTGTCGGTGAAGATCTCGGGGCTGTACTGGTACCCGAACACGGTGCTCTCGTCCAGCAGCTTCTCCGCGTACTCCATCACCATCCGCGTGCCGTCCACGGCGATGCTCCGCACGTCCTCGCGGCTGCCGCGGAAGACGACCCGGCGGAAGGTGGGGGCGGTGGCGTTGTAGAGGTGGACGGTCGCCCGCGGCGCTCCGGCCAGCGACTCCACGGTCCGGGCGATCAGCTCCTCGCGGGCCTGCGTCAGCACCGAGATGGTGACGTCCTCGGGGACGGCGCCCTCCTCGATGATGGAGCGCACGAAGTCGAAGTCGGTCTGGCCGGAGGCGGGGAAGCCGACCTCGATCTCCTTGTAGCCCATGCGGACGAGCAGGTCGAACATGGCCCGCTTGCGGGCGGGGGACATGGGGTCGATCAGCGCCTGGTTGCCGTCGCGCAGGTCGGTGGACAGCCAGCGCGGGGCGGCGGTGATCCGCCGCGAGGGCCAGGTGCGGTCCGGCAGGTCGACGGCCTCGAAGGGGCGGTACCGGTGGACCGGCATGCCCGAGGGGCGCTGCGTCACGGTGGCGGCGGTCAGCGGGGTGGGCCTGCTGCTCGTGCTGCTCATAGGGGGAAGGGCTTCCTTTTCCTGATGCCTGCGGTCTGTCGGACGAGAGGGGCCGACGGCAGCGCCGAACTCCGCGGGGAGGGGGTCGGCCGTAGTGACTACAGACCCTCGCCGCGGCGGCTAAGGAGAAGGAGCTTCCAGGAACGCATCGCCTGCCAGCCTAACCCCGCCCGTGCCCGACGCCTCCCGCGTATCAGCATCCGAGACATACGCCACACTTCGCGCGCCCCTCGCGCACGACGGACGCGCGCCCGCCCGCACCCGCCCGCGCCCTGCGCCCGGCTCGCC
>NZ_JAVREN010000011.1:0-145867 GCF_031845405.1 Streptomyces boetiae | reverse complement strand
GCCGGACGCCCCGGAGACCACCGGGGCACCCGGCCCGGCGGCACGCGACGCGGCCCCGCCACCGGCGGGAACGCCCTCGGTGCCGCACCCCGCCGGGGAATCGTCACCGACCCCCACCCCGGTCCCCGAGCCCGCCGAGGCCAACGGCCCCTCCGGCCGCCTGGCCTGAGGCCCCCTGCGGGGCCCCACCCCGAGAACGGGTTGGGGCGCGCACGCCCAACACGCACGGCGGCCACCCGGCCGGCTTCGCCAGGCGCAGCCCACCTGCGTCCCGCCCGCAGGACAGGCCCGCCACGACGCAGCAGGCTGCCGGCCGGGAGCCCCGCCATTGGTCAGCTTTGCGGGACGCTGCCCGCCTCGCGTCCCGCCCACAGGGCGGGCACGCGCGGGCCGCCAGGGTCGGCCACGGCAAACCCGGATGCCGCCCGAACCCCAGCCGGGGGACGGCTTCGCCGGGCGCGGCCGGAACGCGCTTCGCCCGCAGGGTGGCAGGGCCACGGGCCCGCCAGAGCCCGACCCCGGCAAAGCAGGACGTCGGCCGGGGCGCCGCCGGGGGCGGCTTCGCCGGGCGCAGCCCGCCACGCTCCGCCCGCAGGGCGGTTACGCATGGGGCCCGCCAGGGCCCGGCCACGGCGAAGCCGCATGTCTGCCGGGGCCCGCCGGGCGCGGCCCGGAACGCGCTTCGCCCGTAGTGTGGCAGGGCCACGGGCCCGCCAGAGCCCGTCGGCCCGCGGGGCGGGAAGCCGGTTGCGCCTATCGCGCCAAGATCAAGCTCATCGCCTCGGCCCGCGTCGCCGCGTCGCGGAGCTGGCCGCGGACCGCGGAGGTCGTCGTCTTGGCGCCGGGCTTGCGGACGCCGCGCATGGTCATGCACATGTGCTCGCACTCCAGCACCACGATCACCCCGCGCGGCTCCAGAATCCGCATCAGCGAGTCCGCGATCTGCGTGGTCAGCCGCTCCTGGACCTGCGGGCGGCGGGCGAAGACGTCCACCAGCCGGGCCAGCTTGGACAGGCCGGTGATCTTGCCGGAGCTGGCGGGGATGTAGCCGACGTGCGCGTGGCCGACGAAGGGCACGAGGTGGTGCTCGCAGGAGGAGAGCACCTCGATGTCCTTGACCAGCACCATCTCGTCGTGGCCCAGGTCGAAGGTCGTGGTCAGCACGTCCTCGGGCCGCTGCCACATCCCGGCGAATATCTCCCGGTAGGCCCGCGCCACCCGGGCGGGCGTGTCCCGCAGGCCCTCGCGGTCGGGGTTCTCGCCGACCGCGATGAGAAGCTCCCGGATCGCGTTCTCGGCGCGCTTCTCGTCGAACTCGCCGACCGGTGCCGCGTCCGTCATCTCGTGCCTCGTTCTCGATCGTGCTGGCCGTGCTCGGTGCCCGGGCGCCCGCGTCCGGACAGACCGCCGCGCCCCTCACCCTAGAACGTGAGGGGCGCGGCGGTCATTCCAGCGCCTGCGGACGGGGGCCGGGGACGGCGGCGGGGTCAGTCCTGCGAGCGGGACTCCTCCACCGACTCCACCGGGTGCGTGCCGTTGGCCAGGCTGATCTCCTTGACGGGGAACGACACCGGCGGGCGCGTGGAGGGCGTGCGGCGGGAGGAGCCGGTCCACGCGGGGCGCGGCGGGCGCTTGACCACGGGCCGGAAGATCTCCGCCAGGTCCTCCTTGTTCAGCGTCTCGCGCTCCAGGAGGGCGAGGACGAGGTTGTCCAGGACGTCGCGGTTCTCCACCAGGATCTCCCAGGCTTCGTTGTGCGCGCCCTCGATCAGCCTCTTGACCTCCTCGTCGACCACGCCGGCGACCTCCTCGGAGTAGTCGCGCTGATGGCCCATGTCCTTGCCCAGGAAAGGCTCGGAGTTGTCGGTGCCGAACTTGATCGCGCCCAGCCGCTCGGTCATGCCGAACTGCGTGACCATCGCCCGGGCCGTGGAGGTGGCCTTCTCGATGTCGTCGCCAGCGCCGGTGGTCGGGTCGTGGAAGACCAGCTCCTCGGCGGCGCGCCCGCCCATCATGTACGCCAGCCGGTCGAGCATCTCGTTCCGGGTCGTGGAGTACTTGTCCTCCTCGGGCAGGACCATGGTGTAGCCCAGCGCCCGGCCGCGGGAGAGGATCGTCACCTTGTGCACCGGGTCGCTGTTGGGCGACGCGGCGGCCACCAGGGCGTGCCCGCCCTCGTGGTACGCGGTGATCATCTTCTCCTTCTGGCTCATGATCCGGGTCCGCTTCTGCGGGCCCGCCACGACGCGGTCGATCGCCTCGTCGAGGAACTTGTTGTCGATCATCTTGGCGTTGCTGCGCGCGGCGAGCAGCGCGGCCTCGTTGAGCACGTTGTTCAGGTCGGCGCCGGTGAAGCCGGGGGTGCGGCGGGCGACCGCGCCCAGGTCCACGTCCGGGGCGACGGGCTTGCCGCGCTGGTGCACCTTGAGGATCTCCAGGCGGCCCTGCATGTCGGGCCGGTCCACGGCGATCTGCCGGTCGAAGCGGCCCGGGCGCAGCAGCGCCGGGTCGAGGATGTCCGGCCGGTTGGTGGCGGCGATCAGGATGACGCCGCCCTTGACGTCGAAGCCGTCCATCTCGACCAGGAGCTGGTTCAGCGTCTGCTCGCGCTCGTCGTGGCCGCCGCCCATGCCGGCGCCGCGGTGGCGGCCGACGGCGTCGATCTCGTCCACGAACACGATGGCGGGGGCGTTGGCCTTGGCCTGCTCGAAGAGGTCGCGCACCCGGGAGGCGCCGACGCCGACGAACATCTCGACGAAGTCGGAGCCGGAGATCGAGTAGAACGGCACGCCGGCCTCGCCCGCGACCGCGCGGGCCAGCAGGGTCTTGCCGGTGCCGGGCGGGCCGTAGAGCAGCACGCCCTTGGGAATCTTGGCGCCGACGGCCTGGAACTTCGCGGGCTCCTGCAGGAACTCCTTGATCTCGTGGAGCTCCTCCACGGCCTCGTCCGAGCCGGCCACGTCGGCGAAGGTCGTCTTGGGGGTGTCCTTGGTGATGAGCTTGGCCTTGGACTTGCCGAAGTTCATCACCCGGGAGCCGCCGCCCTGCATCTGGTTCATCAGGAAGAGGAACACGATGATGATCAGCAGGAACGGCAGGATCGACAGCAGCATCCCGACGAAGGGGTTCTGCGACTGCGGGGAGACGGTGTACCCGTCGGGGAGCTGGTCGTCCTGGAACTTCGACTGGAGGATCGAGGCGAGCTCCTCGCCCTGGCCGTCGATGTAGTTGGCCTGGACGCGGTCGCTGCCCTCGATCTCGCGGCCGTCGCGCAGCTCGATCTTGATGGTCTGCTCGTCGCCCGTCGTGAGCTCGGCGGAGCGGACCTCGTTGCGGTTGATCGCCTGGACGACCTCGCCGGTGTCGACGTTCTCGTAGCCCTCGGACGAGCTGAACACCTGCATCAGCAGAATCACGGCGAGGACGGCCAGCACGATCCACATCACTGGCCCACGGAAATAACGCTTCACGTCTATCCATACGGGGCGGCGCGGCCCCGTCCCTCCTGCCACATGAGAGGCACAGCCCCCGGAAGGGATTCGCTGTGCGCGCGGTGTCGGCCAGTGTGCGCCCGGCCTTACTCAGCTACCGAGTCAACGGTAGGGCATTCCCCGGTGTTCCCGGCCCTCCCGCCGCTATCCGCCGTAGACGTGCCCGGCCAGCGTCCCGACAAAGGGAAGATTGCGGTACTTCTCCGCGTAGTCGAGGCCGTAGCCGACGACGAACTCGTTGGGGATGTCGAAGCCGACCCACTCCACGTCGATGTCCACCTTGGCCGCGTCCGGCTTGCGCAGCAGCGTGCACACCCGGATCGAGGCGGGCTGCCGGGAGCCGAGGTTGGACAGCAGCCAGGAGAGGGTCAGGCCGGAGTCGATGATGTCCTCGACGATCAGGACGTGCCGGCCCTGGATGTCGGTGTCGAGGTCCTTGAGGATGCGGACGACGCCGGAGGACTGGGTGCCGGCCCCGTAGGAGGACACCGCCATCCAGTCCATGGTGACGTGGGTGGACAGGGCGCGGGCGAGGTCGGCCATGACCATCACCGCGCCCTTGAGGACCCCCACCAGGAGGAGGTCCTTCCCCGCGTACTCCGCGTCGATCGCCGCTGCCAGCTCGCGCAGCCTGGCGTCGATCTCTTCCTTGGAGATGAGGACCGACTCCAGGTCGGCTCCGAGGTCCTTTTCTTGCACCCGTGCGACTGCTTCCTACTGGCCGGCCTGTTCGAGCACCAGTCTGCCACCCTGCCGCCTGGCCTCGACGCGGCCCGGCAGGTTCAGCGGGCGCTGGCCGCGCCAGGCGGTGATCAGCCGGTCGGTCTCCTCGATGTGCCGGGCGAACAGCGACCCGGCCGGGGCGCCCGCGGCGATGGCGGCCCGGCGCAGCACCCGGCGCCTGACCGCGGGGGGCAGGTCGTGCAGGGCGGCGATCTCCAGGGTGCCGTCGGGGCGGGTGGCGGCCCGCTGGGCCTGCCGGGCCCAGTCGTCCAGGGCGTCGGCGTCGTCGCGGGAGAGCCGCGCGGTGCGGGCCAGGGCCTCCACGATGCCGCGGCCCAGGGTCTTTTCCAGCACGGGCAGGGCCTCGTGGCGGACCCGGGAGCGGGTGAAGGCGGGGTCGGCGTTGTGCGGGTCGTCCCACACGGGCAGGGACTGGACCAGGCAGGCCTTGCGGGTGGTCTGGCGGTCCACGGCGAGGAAGGGGCGGCGGTAGCGCTGGGCGGCGCCGGGGGCGCCGGTGAGGCTGCCGGAGACGGCGGCCATGCCGGAGAGCGAGCGGATGCCGGAGCCGCGGGCCAGCCCGAGCAGGACGGTTTCCGCCTGGTCGTCCCGGGTATGCCCGAGGAGCACCGCGCAGGCGCGGTGGCGTTCGGCGGCGTCGTCGAGGGCGGCGTAGCGGGCGGCGCGGGCGGCGGCCTCGGGGCCGCCGGCGCGGCCGACGGCGACGGCGACGGCCTCGGCGGGGTCGAGCCCGAGCGCGGTCAGGCGCTCGGTGACCTCGCGGGCGCGGGCGTCGGAGCCGGCCTGGAGGCCGTGGTCGACGGTGACGGCCCCGGCGCGGACGCCGGCTCGGGGGGCCTCGAACGCCAGGGCGGAGGCCAGGGCCATGGAGTCGGCGCCGCCGGAGCAGGCGACGAGCACGAGCGGGGGGGCCGGGGCGTCTGCGGGGACCTCGTTCAGCACGTCCTTCAGGACGCGGCGGACGGCCAGGCGTATTGCCGCGACCGCGGGGTGGGGACCCATATCCGGATCACTTCTTTCTGCTTCGGCTGTGCGTCGGCTGAGCTCGGGAAGCGCTGTCACGCAGGGTGCGTAAATGGTGACAGAGGAGGTCTGTTACCCGAGCATCGCACGCCAGGCATGGAGCCACGGTCCCTCATAAGAGTGATTCTCCGGGAATCCGGCAACCGTCCGCGCGTGCGTGCTATGCCGCGTTGCCGTCTATGCCGCCTTGCCGTCTACGCCGCGTTGCCGCCCAGCCGCATCCGGGCCACCCAGCGGGAGGGGTCGGTCATCTCGTCCTTCGTGGGCAGCGTGTTCGGGGAGGTCCACACCTTGTTGAAGCCCTCCATGCCCGCGGCCTCCACGACGGCCCGGGTGAAGCGTTCGCCGTCGCGGTACTGGCGCAGCTTGGCGTCCATGCCCAGCAGGCGGCGCAGCGCGCGGTCCAGGCGCCCGGCGCCGGTCTGGCGGCGGCGGGTGAACTTCTCCCGGATCTCGGCGACCGAGGGCACCACGGCCGGGCCGACCCCGTCCATCACGAAGTCGGCGTGCCCCTCCAGGAGCGACATCAGCGCGGTCAGCCGGTCCAGGATCGCCCGCTGGGCCGGGGTCTGGACGAGGTCGACGATCCCGAGGCCGCTGTCCCGGGCCTCCTCCTCGCCGCCCTCCCCCGGGGCCTCGCCTGGCTGCTGCCCGCCGCGGCCGGTCACCGTCTGCACGGCCTGCCGCACGCGTTCCAGCAGGGTGGCCGGGTCGACGTCGGCCCCGGCCAGGAACGCCTGGATCTCCGCGAGCATGTGGTCGCGCAGCCAGGGCACGGCCGTGAACTGCGTACGGTGCGTCTCCTCGTGCAGGCAGACCCACAGCCGGAAGTCGTGCGGGGCCACCTCCAGCTCGCGCTCCACGTGGACGATGTTGGGCGCCACCAGCAGCAGGCGGCCGGGCCCGGCCGCGCCCGCGTCGCCGGCCGGCAGCTCGGGGCTGGGCGGCGCGAAGGTCTCGTACTGGCCCAGCACGCGGGAGGAGAGGAACGACAGCAGCAGGCCGACCTCGACGCCGGTGACCTTGCCGCCGACGGCCGTCAGGGCGGAGCCGCCGGGCATCGCGGCGCGGCGTTCGCGCAGCTTCCCGGCCAGGGGCGTCAGCACCTCGCGGAACCCTGCGACGTTGGCCCGTACCCAGCCGGGGCGGTCCACCACCAGCACGGGCGTGTCCACGGACCCGGCGTCCATGCCGGTGAACTCGCGCACGTGCCGCTCGGAGGCGGCGGCGTGCCGGCGCAGCTCGGCGACGATCTCGCGTGCCTCGTCGCGGCTCACCTCGGGCCCGGGGCGGGCGATGCGGGTCGCGGTGGCGACCGCGAGGTTCCAGTCCACCAGGTCCGTGCCGCCGCTGGTTCCGCCGGGAATCGTCATGCCGTCAACGGTACGGCGCCCGCGCCGCCGCCGACAGGTCACGCGGACCGGCCGCGGGACCGGGGCCCGGCACCGCTCAGCGGCAGGCGCAGGCGGCAAGGGCGGAGGCGGCGTCGTCCAGGGCGCGGGCGGCGGCCGTTCCGTCGCTGGTGTCCGAGGCCAGGAAGGCGAACGCCAGGGGCCGGCCGTCGGGGGTGACGGCGGTGCCGGCCAGGGTGTTCACGCCGGTCAGCGTCCCGGTCTTGGCGCGGACCAGGCCGGTGCCCGCGGAGTCCTCGTAGCGGTCGGCCAGCGTTCCCGAGAACCCGGCCACGGGCAGGCCGGTCAACACGGCGCGCAGCTCCGGGCGTGCGGGATCGGCCGCGGCGGCCAGGGCCCGGGTGAGGAGGGCGGCGGTGGTGCGGCCCTGGCGGTCCAGGCCGCTGGCGTCGGCGAAGCGGACGCCGTCCAGGGGCAGGCCCAGCTCGCGCAGTTGGCCGGTCAGGGCACGGCCGACGCCGCGGAAGTCCGCCTCCTCGCCGGAGGCCAGGGCGGTGGCGCGGCCGATGGCCTCGGCCAGGTCGTTGTCGCTGTAGGTGAGCATGTCCTCGACCAGCGTGGACATCGGGGCGGAGCGCTGGGTGGCCAGGCGGTCGGCGTCCTCGGGGGCGTCGGCGCGGCGGGGGCGGTCCTCCACGCGCAGCCCGGCCCCGGCGAGGTGGGCGGCGAACGCGCCCGCGGCCTCGGCGGCGGGGTCGTCCGCGCGGGGGGCGGGCCCGTGGGCGGAGCCGTCGGTGCGGCCCTCGTTGACCTGGAGGGGGGTGATCAGCGCGATGTTGTCGTTGACCCCGATGGGGTGAAGCTGCTCGCGGGGGTAGAGGGAGAGGTCGTAGGCGACGCGGGCGGTGCGGATCTCCCGGCCGGCCAGCTCGGCGGCGGCCTCCCGGGCCAGGGCGCGCAGGTCCTCGTCGCTCAGCGTGGGGTCGCCGCCGCCGACGAGCACGACCCGCTCCTCCTCCTCGTCCCACACGGCGGTGGTGGCCAGGCGGTGGTCGGGGCCCAGGGCGTGGAGCGCGGCGGCGGCGACGGCGACCTTGACCGTGGAGGCGGGCGTGCGGCCGGATCGTTCCTCCCGGGTCCACAGCGGCTCGCCGGTGCTCAGGTCGATGACCGCGCCGGCCGGTTCCGGACCCAGCGCGGCGCTCTCCAGCAGGGGCGCGAGGGTGGCGGCGAGCGCGTCCGGGGAGACGGCGGGGGCGCCCGCGCCGTCCACGGGGGCGAGGACGGGCGCGGCGACGGGTAGAGTGTCGGCGACACGCTCCGCTTCCGTCCGGTCGCGCTCCGCGTCGGCCGCGGCGGCCTGCTCGCGCTCGGCGGTGCGCAGCCCGCCGTCCCAGGGCCCGGCCACGGACACGGCGCCCGCGGCGACGGCCAGCCCCGCCGCGGCGGCGCCGGTGGCCACGCGCCAGGTGGTCCTGTGGTGCTCGCGTTCGCGCGCGCCCGCGCGGGCCCGTCGGTTCCGGAGCCGGCGTCGTAGCACTTCCGCTGCCCTGCGCACTGGAACGACCAGCCCCTTTCGCGTGCCGACACCCGGGTGAGGGAAACTTAACCGACCGTCGCGTGCACTGACCGGTTAAGGGTTGAGCGTTAAGGAGTAGTCCCCGTGGAGTTCGACGTCACCATCGAGATCCCCAAGGGTTCTCGGAACAAGTACGAGGTGGATCACGAGACGGGCCGGATCCGGCTGGACCGGCACCTGTTCACCTCGACTGTGTACCCGGCCGACTACGGCTTCGTGGAAGGCACGCTGGGCGAGGACGGCGATCCCCTGGACGCGCTGGTGCTTCTGGACGAGCCCACGTTCCCGGGCTGTCTGATCAAGTGCCGGGCCATCGGCATGTTCCGGATGCGCGACGAGGCGGGCGGCGACGACAAGCTGCTGTGCGTCCCGGCGGGCGACCCGCGCATGGAGCACCTGCGGGACATCCACCACGTCAGCGAGTTCGACCGGCTGGAGATCCAGCACTTCTTCGAGGTCTACAAGGACCTGGAGCCCGGCAAGTCCGTGGAGGGGGCGAACTGGGTGGGCCGCACGGAGGCCGAGGCGGAGATCGAGGCGTCCCGGAAGCGGGCCGCCGCCGACGGGCACTGACGGCCCGCCGGGCACCGGGCGGGCGGCTGTGAGAGGCTGAGCGCAGAGTCTCCCCGGCTCCTGGACGAGGTGCGCCGTACCCAGCTCGCGACAAGACGGCGCTTCGGGAGTTGATCCTCGATGGCGTGGCTGGTTCTGGTGATCTCCGGCGTCCTGGAGGCGGTCTGGGCGACGGCCCTCGGCAAGTCCGAGGGCTTCACCCGCCCGGTGCCCACGGCCTTCTTCGCGGCCGGTCTCGTCCTCAGCATGGCGGGCCTGGCGTACGCCCTGCGGACCGTCCCGGTCGGCACCGGCTACGCCATCTGGGTCGGCATCGGCGCGGCCCTGACGGCGGCCTGGTCCATGCACACGGGAGAAGAGCCGGCCACCCCCCTGCGCCTCCTCCTCCTGGCGGGCATCGTGGGCTGCGTGATCGGCCTCAAGCTCACGCACTGAACGCCACCCCCGTGAACGCCACCCCGGCCGCGGGGCGGCGCACGCCGCGGTCCTCAGAAGCCGCGGGTGCGCTTCGCCCCGCGGCGGTCCGGGGTGGAGGTGGGGGGCTTGAGGAAGAGGCGGGCCATTTCGCTGCCGAGGTTGACGCCGATGGCGATGGCCAGGGCCAGGGTGATGGCGCGCAGGCCGTAGCCGACGCCGGTGTCCACGTCGCCCTGGGCGAAGCCGAGCAGACCCAGGTAGACCGCACCGCCGGGCAGCAGCGGGCCGATCGCCGCCGTGACGTACGGCAGCGAGGAGGTGTACTGGTAGCGCGAGAGCAACTGCCCGAAGAGGCCCACCATGCCCGCCGCCACGGCCGTCGCGGCGAACGGCGACAGCCCGGCCGTGTCGTGCATCGCCCCGTAGATCAGCCAGGCCACCCCGCCGTTGAGCGTGGCGGGCACCACCGTGCCGCGCGCCTGCTGGAGCAGCACGCAGAAGGTCAACGACAGCAGCAGCGCCGCCCCCAGCTGAACGCCCGGACGCAGCGCGCTCTGCACCACGTCCGGGTCGAGGCGGACCCCCGAGGTCTCCCCGATGTAGAGGACGGCCAGCACCCCGCAGACGATGCCCACGCTGAGGTAGACCACCTCCAGCAGGCGCGCGGAGGCCGTGAGGTAGTAGCCCGTCAGCCCGTCCTGGACGCCCGCCACCAGCGCCCGCCCGGGGATCAGCGCGAACAGCCCGCCGGTGACCATCGCCGCGGCCTGCACCTCCCCGGCCGTGCTCGTGTGCCCCGCGGCCCAGCAGACGCCGACCAGCGCGGGCGCCATCGCGGCGGCCACGAACTGGTAGAACTCAGGCAGCCCCCGCCCCGAGGCCAGCCAGGCCAGCCGGTCCCCGAGCATCGCGCCGAGCGCCGCGAGCACGAAGACCTGCCAATTGCCGCCCACCAGCGTGGCCGCGGCCCCGGCCAGCAGGCCGGAGGCGAGGGTGAGCTGCCATTTGGTGTAGGGGTGCCGGTTGCGGCGGATGGTGGCCAGCCGCCCGTACGCCTCCTCGGGCGTGACCTCGCCGGAGGAGATGTCGTCCACCAGCCGGAAGACCTCGGCGAGCCGGTTGTAGTCCGTGCCGCGGCGGCGGACCGTGCGGCTGAGGGAGACCGGCGCGTCCACCAGCGACGGCTGGTGGGTGATGGAGATCAGCGTGAAGGTGACCGTGGCCTCGCAGCGGTCGAGCCCGTACGCGTGCGCCACGCCGAACATCGCCGCCTCGACGTCCTCCGCGCCCTCGCCGCCCGCCAGCAGCAACTCCCCGATGCGCAGGGTGAGGTCGAGCACGCGGGGAACGGCCGTGGTCCCCTCGGTGGCCTCCGCGGGCGCGGCGGGGGCCGGGCGTTCGGCCAGCGGCAGCCGCACCAGCGTACGCATCCGGTCCTGCCAGGGCAGGCCGTGGACCCGGCTCAGGACGGGGATGCCCTGAGCCGGGGTGAAGTCGCTGTGCGGCGGCGCGGGCGGGGGGAGAGTCAGCCCCTCGGGGAGGGAGAACGCCGAGGCCGGGCCGCCGTTCTCCTGCGGCGGGGGCAGGTCCAGGCCCGGGGGCACGGCGAACCCCGAGGTCGTCTCCGCTTCCGTCGGCTCCACACCGTCCCCGTGCGACGCCACGTCCGCTGCGCTCCCTTCCGTGCCGGGTGATTCGCTCCTCTGTTCGCGAGGATAGGTTCACCCGCCACGGAACGCGCCCCCGCCCGCGAGCCGGCCCGCGGCCCGCGCGGCGGGAGGCGCGTTCCCCCGAGGCCCGCCCCGGGCGTTCACCCGCAGCGTTCACCAGGGGCGTTCGCCGCGGGCGTTCAGCCGTCCAGGCCCAGGCGGGCGAAGCGGCGGACGGCCAGCGGCACGAACAGGGCAAGCAGCGCCAGCGGCCAGGCCACGGCCAGGGCGGTGGCGTGCGCCGCGGGCCAGGAGTCGCCGGCCCAGCCCGGGTTGCCGAAGAGGTCGCGGACGGCGGCGGCCGTGGCGGACATCGGGTTCCAGTCGGCGATCAGGCCCAGCCAGCCGGGCATGGTGCCGGGCGAGGCGAAGGCGTTGGAGAGGAAGCCCACCGGCCACACCAGGATCTGGATGGCCTGCACCAGCTCCGGCCGCCCGGCCACCAGCCCGAGGTAGATCCCGGCCCACAGCATCGCGAACCGGAAGAGCAGCAGCAGCCCCACGGCGGCCAGGGCCGCGGCGGGCCCGCCGTGCCAGCGCCAGCCCAGCGCCCAGCCGGCGCCGAGCGTGGCCAGCAGGGCGGCCAGCGAGGTGGCCATGTCCAGCAGGCTGCGGCCGACGAGGATGGCGGCGGGCGCGATGGGCATGGACCGGAAGCGGTCCAGAACGCCCCGCTCGACGTCGCGGGTCAGCTCCACCATGGTGGCCTCCAGGCCGAAGGCCATGGTCAGCGCGAGCATCCCGGGCACGAGGAACTCGGTGTAGTCGCCCTCGCCCGGGACGTCCATGCCGCCGCCGAGGAAGCAGGCGAACATCACGAGCATCATCACCGGGAAGGCGAGCCCGACGAGGAAGGTGACCGGCCGGCGGGCCCAGTGGGCGAGGCCGCGGCGGGTCATGGTGGCGCAGTCGGTGAGGAACGTCCGCACGGAGGCGGGCGGCGGCGCGGGCCGCTCGGGAATGCGAGGGGCGCCGGGGGCGCCGGGAGCCGGGGGGTGCGGGGTGGTGGCGGTGGTCATGCGGCCCTGCCCTTCCGGGTGCTCGGGGCTTGGGTGCCCGGTGTGTCGGTGCTCGCGGCTTCGGCGCCCGGTGCGCCGGTGCCGGACGCGGCAGCACCCGGCGCGTCAGCGGCGTGCGCGTCCGTGAGGCTGAGGAAGACCTCGTCCAGGGTGGGGCGGCGGATGGCGATGTCCTCGGCCTCGATGCCGGCGGCCTCCAGCGCCCGCACGGTCTCGGTCAGCGCGGCCATCCGGTCGGCCACGGGCGCGCTGACCAGGCGCCGGTCGGGGTCGGTGGCGGTCTCGGGCGCCCGGGCGGCCATGCCGACGACGGCCGCCGCGGCCTCCAGCCGGCCCGGGTCGCGGACGACGACGTCGATCCGGTCCGCACCGAGGGTGGACTTCAGTTCGTCGGGGGTGCCCTCGGCGACGCGCCGCCCCCGGTCGATGACCGAGACGCGGTCGGCGAGCTGGTCGGCCTCCTCCAGGTACTGGGTGGTGAGAACGACGGTGGTGCCGCCGCCGGCCAGGGAGCGGACGGCCTGCCAGACCTCGGCGCGCCCGCGCGGGTCCAGGCCCGTGGTCGGCTCGTCCAGGAACAGCACCTCGGGCCGGGTCAGCAGCCCGGCGGCCAGGTCGAGGCGGCGGCGCATCCCGCCGCTGTAGTGGCGGACCGCGCGCTCCCCGGCCTCCGCAAGACCGAAGCGTTCCAGCAGCTCCCCGGCGCGGGCGGCGGCGGCTCGGGCGCCGAGGTGGTGCAGGCGGCCGAAGAGGTCGAGGTTCTGCCGCCCGCTCAACTCCTCGTCCAGCGCGGCGTATTGACCGAGCAGCCCGATGCGGGAGCGCACCTCGCGGGCCTGGGTGGTCACGTCGTGGCCGGCCACCTCGGCGCGGCCGGAGGTGGGGCGCAGCAGGGTGGTGAGGATGCGGACGGCGGTGGTCTTGCCGGCGCCGTTCGGGCCGAGGAGGCCGTGGACGGTGCCGCGCGGGACGGTGAGGTCGAGGCCGGCGAGGGCGGTGGTGGCGTTCTTCCCGGTGCGGAACGTCCGGGTCAGGCCGCGGACGAGAACCGCTGAGGAGGAAGCGGAAGCCGCGGGCGCGGGGGGCGTGCCGGTGCGGGGCTGCATGGGCGGGTCCTCCAGGGAGGGTCGGGGCGGCCGGCGGCCCCGACTAGTCAAGTTTGACCAATCGGGGCGGAAGGGCGAGGATAGCCCCGGCTCCGCCAGTAGTCAAACTTGACGAGTGGGCCGGTCCGGGGCGGCCCCGGCCCCCGCGCCGGCCGCCCGGCGGTGAGAGACTGCGGGGGACCCCCGAGGGGCGAGGAAGGGCGGCGCGGGATGTCGGTGATGCGGCTGCTGGTGCTGAGCGCGGTGCGGCAGCACGGCCGGGCGCACGGGTACCAGGTGCGCAACGACCTGGAGTTCTGGGGCGCGCACGAGTGGTCGAACGCCAAGCCCGGGTCGATCTACCACGCGCTGAAGCAGATGGCCAAGGAGGGCCTGCTGCTGGCCCACGAGGTCGCCCCCAGCACCGCGGGCGGGCCGCCGCGCACCGAGTACGAGCTGACGGAGGCGGGCAACGCGACCTACCTGGACCTGGTGCGCTCCTTCCTGCGGGCGCACGACCAGCGCATCGACGTGCTCACCTCGGCCGTCGGCTGCGTCGTGGACCTGCCGCGGGCCGAGGCGATCTCCCTGCTGAAGGAGCGGGTGGCGAAGCTGGAGGAGTGGCGCGAGGAGGTGCTGCACCACTGGACGCCGCGCGACCCGCCCGCCGAACTCGGGCACATCGGCGAGGTGATGCGGCTGTGGGTGCACAACGCCGAGAGCAGCGCCGCGTGGACGCGCGGCCTGATCGAGCGGCTGGAGGGCGGGGCGTACGTGATGGCGGGCGAGGGCGAGCGCAGCGTGGACGTGCTGCCGGAGGGCGCGGAGAACCCGTACGCCTAGCGTTCGACTATCGGACACCCCTGGGAGAGCTAGCACATGTCGCATATGCCACGGCTTTTTCTGATCGCGCGCGCCCGAAATTGATCGTGCACGTGCATCTGCTCTTGCATCTGACCTAAGCCTTGGTCAGCATGGCTGGTACGCGCCGTGCACCCGGCGTGGCCGTCACCGTCGCCGCCGCAACGCCGCCCAACTCGCCCAGGAGTGCCGCGCCATGGGGACCGAAGGAGCACCCGTGCTCGACGTGTTAGGGCAACCGCAGACCGTGCCCGTCGATCTGCGCACCCTCTCGGGCACCGCGACCCTCGGGCTGCCGCCGCGCCCGGAATCCGTGCGCCGCGCCCGCGACTTCACCCGGGCCACGCTGCTGGGCTGGCGCCTGCCCGAGCAGTTCGACTCCGTCGCGCTGGTGGTCTCCGAGCTGGTCACCAACGCCCTTCGGCACGGCCTCGCCCGGCGCTTCCCCCTGCCCGCGCCGCCGGTCCCGGCGGTGGAGCTGGAGCTGATGCGCTGTTCCGGCCGCCTGGTCTGCGCCGTGCAGGACCCCAGCGTCACCGCCCCCCGCACGCCCGCGGGCCCGCTCGACGAGCCGGACGACACGGCGGAGTCGGGGCGCGGGCTGCACCTGGTGGACTCCTTCAGCGACGGCTGGGGCTGGCGCCCCCTGACCGGCGACCGCGGCAAGGTGGTCTGGGCGGTCTTCCGCACCAACGGCTAGGCAACGACCAGGCAACGGCCGGGCACGCGGCGGGCGTTACCCGCGCCCGGCTACCGCCGGGGGTGCCCCCAGGCGTTCAACGACCGGGCACGCGGCGGCCGTTGCGACCCGGCCCGCGAAAACGGACGTTCGACCGGCCGCCCGGCGGCGGCCGTTCAGCCCACCGGGTCCAGCAGCGCGTCGAAGGCCGAGGGCAGCGCCGTCCACGCCCCGCGCCCGGCGGCGAACTCCGCGTCCGTCAGCAGGCAGGAGCCCAGCAGCGCCCGCACCGCCGCGGCGTCCAGGTCCGGCCCGGTGAAGACGAGGTGCTGCACGCGGTCCCCGTACTCCTCGTCCCAGTCCAGCGCCGCCGCGGCCCGCCGCTCCGCCGGGACCATCTCCCAGGCCGCGTCGGGCAGCGCGGCCAGCCACGGCCCGAGGTTGTCCACGCACAGCGCCCCGCCCGCCGCGTCCCAGGACAGCAGCGTGTCGGGCCGAGGCGCCAGCCAGAACCGGCCCCGGCTGCGCGGCGCCGCGCAGGACAGCTCCTCCAGCGCGGCGTAGAGCCGCCCGGGGTGGAACGGCCGCCGGTGCCGCCACACGAACGTGGCCACGCCGTGCGCCTCCGCCCGCTGCGGCAGCAGGGCGCAGGCCGGGTGCTGGCGCGCCGCCGCGGCGGCCGTGTCGAACCCGGCCAGGACCAGGCGCGGCAGGGCGGGGTTGGCGACGGAGATCCGGCGGGCCGTGGGGTGAAGCTGCGCCAGCAGTGCCAGGTCCTCGTCCGCGGGCGGCCCGGTGACCTCGGCAAGCGCAAGCAGCGAGGGGTACTCCACCTGCCGGGCGAAGGTGTCGGCGACGGTGCGCCGGTCCCGGGGCGCGGCGGCCAGGCCCGCGTCCGCGAGGTCGTCCCCGCAGGAGAGGCAGGCCGGCACCAGCGCGGGGTCCACGGCCGTGACCACCCCGGCCAGCCGCAGCCCGGACTCGGCGGCGTGCCGGTCGATCACCTCGGCCATCGACTTCGGCTCGACCGAGTCCCACAGCTCCAGCACCGCCAGGGGGCGCGCGCCCTCGGAGGCCAGCCGCGCCAGCTCGGGCACGAGGTCGGCGCGCAGCGCGCAGCAGGCGCAGTCGTTGACCTGGGGAACTACGGCCGCGCCCAGCTCGCCGTCCGCGTCCCGGACGGTGCGGGTGACGGAGCCGGAGGCCGCGGCCCCGGTGAGGTCGTGGTGCAGCGCGACCGAGCCCGGCACGGCGCGCAGCAGGCGCTCGACCACGGCCCGGCGCGCGCCGGCGTGCAGGCCGCCGACGATCACCACGGGCAGCGGCCCGCCGCCCCCGGCCGCCATCAGCGCTCCTCGCGCTTGCCGTAGCGGCGCTGGAAGCGCTCGACGCGGCCGGCCGTGTCCAGCACGCGGGCGGTGCCCGTGTAGAAGGGGTGGCTGGCCGAGGAGGTCTCGACGTCGACGACGGGGTAGGTGTTCCCGTCCTCCCACTCCACGGTCCGGTCGCTGGTCCGGGTCGAGCGGGTCAGGAAGGCGAAGTCGGCCGACCGGTCGCGGAAGACGACGGGGCGGTACTCCGGGTGGGTGCCCTTCTTCACGGTGCGCTCCTCGTTGTTTCGGGGGTCTTCGGGGTCGTCGGCACGCCGCGGCGCGGGGCGCCGCGTCCGGCCGAGTACCCGGCGGACGCGGTTCTCCTCGCCGCGTCCGCCAGTATGGCATAGATGGAAATCATTTTCATTAACTGTCGGCCGGGGGGCACCCGGTACCCATCCGTGGTGCACTGGCAGGAGGGCGGCGGGGCCTTACCGGAAGAGGTGAACGCCAGTGGTGGCACGGATCGCGAAGCGCTCGGCTTCGTCCGGGGCGGGTGGGGGCGTTCGCCCGGCGCCGCGCCGGGCCCGGCTCCTGGTGGCGGCGCTGGCCGCCGCGGCGGCCCTGCTCGCCGGGTGCCAGGCCGAGGACGGCGACGGGGACGGCGGCACGTCGACCGGGCAGGGGCGTTCCCCGTTCACGGGCGAGCGGGCCGAGCGCGGCCCGGTCCTCGCCGTCAAGATCGACAACTCTCCCGAGGCGCGCCCCCACACCGGCCTGGAGTCCGCGGACATCGTCTACGCCGAGCAGGTCGAGGCCGGCCTCAGCCGCCTGATCGCGGTCTACTCCGCCACGCTGCCCGACCGGGTCGGGCCGGTGCGCAGCGCCCGGGAGTCGGACCTGGAGCTGCTGCGGACGTTCGGCGAGCCCGCGCTGGCGTTCTCCGGCGCGCAGAGCCGCCTGCTGCCCGAGATCGACGACGCGCCGCTGTTCGCGGCCTCGCCGGACGAGGTGCCGGGCGCGTACGAGCGGGACGAGTCCCGGATGGCGCCGCACAACCTCTACGTCCGCCCGGCCGACCTCCTTGAGGCCACGCCGGAGGCGAGCCGCGCGGACGACATCGGCTTCCGCTTCGGCCCGGTCCCCGAGGGCGCGCGCGGCGAGCCGGCCACGTCCCGGGAGGTCGCCTACCCCGGCGCCTCCTTCGCCTTCACCTGGTCCGCCGAGGACGAACGCTGGCAGGTCGCGATGGACGGCACCCCCGCGGAGGGCCTGGCCCCCGCCACGGTCGTCGTCCAGGAGGTCACCGTCCGCGCCTCCGACTACCACGACGTCAACGGCGCCTTCACCCCCTACACGGAGACCACCGGCACCGGCGAGGCCACCGTCCTCCGCGACGGCCGCGCCTACCCCGCCGAGTGGGAGCGGGACTCCCCCCGCGACGGCACCACCTTCACCACCCCCGACGGCGACCCCCTCCCCTTCGCCCGGGGCCAGGTCTGGGTGGTCTACACGGAACGCTGACCCGGCCGGGGCGGGCCCCGGGCCGGGAGGATGTGGCGCGCACCCTGGCGGGACCTGGCCCGTCCGGCCGCGCCACCCCGGCGCGTCGGCGCGCCCCCGCATGCCGCCCGGCGGCGACGCGAACGCGCCCGGCGGGGCACGACTCCCCGCCGCCCCGCCACCGCCCTGCGGAGCAGGCGACGGAGCGCGCGCACGCGCTGGGCACCCAGCGCGACCGGACCCCAGCAGGGCCCGGGCCCAGGGCTCGACCCCCTGCGCGGGTGAGCCTTGGCGTAGCCGCCACGCCTGGGCCGCGCCGCAGGCGGCGGCGCGGCCACCGGCGGGCCATGCGCATCGCGGGCGCAGTTCCGCGACGCCTCGTCGCGCCGCAGCGCGCGCCACCGGAGGCGCGCCCCGACCGGGTGCCGGCGGGGCTGCTGAGCCCGGTGCCCCATCGGCCTGCGGCGGGAAGCCGTTGGCGCAGTCACCGCGTCCGGGCCGGTGCCCAGCCTGCGCAGCAGGCGACGGCAGCGAACGCGCGCCGCCCGGCGTGGTCCTGCTGCGGCGGTGAGCGCCGCCCGGCCGCCCTGTCCGGGCCGCGCAGCAGGCAGCGGCAGCGGCAGCGTTGAGCGTTCAACCACTTTGCGCGGACGGGCCGTTCGCGATGCCCGGGGCCGGGGGCGCAGCCCCGTGGTGGATCTCACGCGAAGCTCGGGGCGCGGGCGTGCGTCCGTGCAGCGAAGCGGCCGGGGTACCCGAGTGGGGTACCCGAGTGAGGTCTCCGAACGGGGGCCTTCGCGGGAGTGTCCGCCGGAAGCGCGGGGAACCGATACGTTTTCGACGGGAGGCGGAAGCGAAGCGATGGGCGTGTGGCTGATCGGTGTCGACGCGCTGGCGCGCGGGCGGTTCGCCGTGTCCGCGCTCGCGGAGACCGTCGCGGCGCTGATCGGCCTCGCCCGCGGCGGCGGCAGCCGCCCCGGCCGCGAGCGGTGGCGCCAGGTGCACGCCCCCGCCTTCGAGGAGCGCCTGGCGCGCGACCCCTTCGCCGCCGCCTTCGTCAGCGACGTCCTGGGCCCGCGCTGGCTGCCCGACTTCCTCGTGACGCCGCCCCTGCCCGGCGACCGGACCTTCGACGACGAGCTGCGGCGCCTGCGCGCCACCCCCGCCCGCTCCGCCCTCGCCCACATCGTCGAGGCGCTGGACGGCGCGCCCCTGCCGCGGGCGTTGCTCGTGCCCGACCTGCCCGACCGCGTCGCGGAGCTGCTCGACTGGGTCTGGACGCGCACCGTGCGGCCCGAATGGCCGCGCTACCGACGGCTGTTCGAGGCCGACATCGCCACCCGCACCCAGTCGCTGACCTCCGGCGGCTGGGCCGCGGCGCTCAGCGGCCTGCGCCCCGGCATGCGCTGGCTGGGCGACGGCCGCCTGCGGGTGAACGCCTACCCCTACCCGCCGCGCGAGATCAGCGGCGCGCAGCTTCTGTTCATACCGACCACCGCCCCCCGCGGCTGGGTCGGCCGCGACGAGCCGCGCCGCTACGCCATCACCTACCCCTGCTCCGGGCTGCTGGCCGAGCCGGGGGCCGGGCGCCGCGTTCCCGAGGAGGCGCTGGGCCGGCTGATCGGCCCTACCCGGGCGGCGATCCTCACCCAGCTCGGCGCGCCCAAGTCGACCACCCAGCTCGTCGCCCTGACCGGCTACACCCTCGGCTCGGTCGGCGGCCACCTGAAGGTGCTGCTGGAGGCCCGCCTCGTCCACCGCCGCCGCAGCGGCCGGGTCGTGCTCTACCACCGCACCCCGCTGGGCGACAGCCTCGTCGGGGACGGGCCCCCGCAGCTCGGCTGAGGCGGGTGCGCCGGAGAAGCGCCCCTGACCGCCCCTTGACTTCAACCTTTGTTGAGATCCTAGGCTCCCTCCCATGAGCATGGAGATCACGGCCTGGAACGCCCTCTACAACGCCCGGCACGCCCAGGACGACCGGCACCCCTTCTCGCGCGACACCCTCCGCCGCATCGGCCGGTTCGCCCGCCCCCACCGGGGCGCGCTCGTGGCGTTCCTGCTGCTCAGCGTCGTGACCGCCCTGCTGGCCGTCGCCACGCCCGTGCTCGCCGGGCAGGTGGTCAACGCCCTCACCGAGGGCTCCGCGCGCGCCCGGGTCGTGCGCCTGGCCGTGCTGATCGCCGCCATCGCGCTGGCCGAGGCCGGCGTCGGCCTGCTGGCCCGCTGGCTGTCCGCCCGCATCGGGGAGGGCCTGATCCTGGACCTGCGCACCACCGTCTACGACCACGTGCAGCGGATGCCCGTGGCGTTCTTCACCCGGACCAGGACCGGCGCGCTGGTCAGCCGCCTGAACTCCGACGTGATCGGCGCGCAGCGGGCGTTCAGCTCGACCCTCTCCGGCGTGCTGAGCAACGTCGTCATGCTGCTCCTGGCCCTCGGCGTCATGGTCAGCATCAGCTGGCAGATCACCGTGCTCGCCCTCGCCCTGCTGCCCGTGTTCGTGCTGCCCGCCCGCCGGATGGGCGCGCGGCTGGCCCGGCTGGCGCGCGAGGCGTCCAACCACAACGCCGTGATGGCCACCCAGATGACCGAGCGGTTCTCCGCGCCCGGCGCCACCCTGGTCAAGCTGTACGGGCGCCCCGAGGAGGAGTCGGCCGAGTTCGCCCGCCGGGCCGCCCGGGTGCGGGACATCGGCATCCGCTCGGCCATGCTCCAGATGTCCTTCGTCACCGCCCTGACCCTGGTCTCGGCCCTGGCCCTCGCGCTGGTCTACGGCCTGGGCGGCTGGTACGCCCTCGGCGGCTCGCTGGAGCCGGGCGCGGTCGTCTCGCTGGCCATGCTGCTGACCCGGCTGTACGCCCCGCTCACCTCGCTGGCCAGCGCGCGGGTGGAGGTCATGAGCGCCCTGGTCAGCTTCCAGCGGGTCTTCGAGGTACTGGACCTCAAGCCGCTGATCGAGGAGCGCCCCGGCGCACGGGCCGTTCCGGAGGGGCCGGTGCCGGTGGAGTTCCGCAACGTCGACTTCGCCTACCCGGCCGCCGACCGGGTCTCCCTGGCCTCGCTGGAGGAGGTCGCCACGCTCGACACCCGGGGCGGCGAACAGGTCCTGCACGACGTCAGCTTCCGCGCCGAGCCGGGGCAGCTCGTCGCCCTGGTCGGCTCCTCGGGCGCGGGCAAGTCCACGATCGCCCAGCTCCTGCCGCGCCTCTACGACGCGGACGCCGGGTCGGTGCGGGTCGGCGGCGAGGACGTGCGCGACCTGACGGCCGCCTCGCTGCGCGCCACGCTCGGCATGGTCACCCAGGACGGGCACCTCTTCCACGACACCATCCGCGCCAACCTCCTCCTCGCCCGGCCCGAGGCCGACGAGGAGGAGCTGTGGGAGGTGTTGCGGCGGGCCCGCCTGGACGGGCTGGTCGCGAGCCTGCCGGACGGCCTGGACACGGTCGTCGGCGAACGCGGCTACCGCCTCTCGGGCGGGGAACGCCAGCGGCTGACCATCGCCCGGCTCCTGCTGGCCCGCCCCCGGGTCGTCATCCTGGACGAGGCCACGGCCCACCTCGACGCCACCTCGGAGGCGGCCGTCCAGGAGGCCCTGACCGAGGCCCTGGCGGGCCGCACCTCCCTCGTCATCGCCCACCGCCTCTCCACGATCCGCTCCGCCGACCAGATCCTCGTCGTGGAGAACGGCCACATCGTCGAACGCGGCACGCACGAGGTCCTGTTGGCCTCGAACGGCCGCTACGGCGAGCTCTACCGCACCCAATTCGCCCCGGGCTCCGACGACCACCCGGAGGCCCCGGCCACCGACCCGACCCCGGTGGGCGGCCGGTAGGCCCTGGCCGGCCCCGGCGGGGGGCGGCCCCCGGCCCGGCCGCGAGCCGGCAGCCCCTGCCCGCCCCCGCCCGGGGCTGCCCCCGGCCCCGTCCCGGCCGGGGGCAGCCCGGCAGCCCGGGCGGGGTACCCCCCTGCCCGGGGCGAAGAGCGTGGGCGGCCCCGAGGGGCCGGCCCGGCCCGGGGCGCCGCGCTCCCAGCCGGTGGCCCCTGGGCGGGGCCGCAAGGCCCGGCAGGGCCAGGGCCCTGCGGGACGGCCCGAAGCCGCCCGCGCCCAGCGGCACTTCAACGCTCGGCCCCGAGGCGCCGTCCGCCCCGCCGTTGCCGCGGGCGAGCCGGCCGGGCCGGACGGCGCGGGCCGCAGGCGTGGCGATCGACCGGGCGTCAGCCCAGAGCGTTCCGGCGCAGCCGGACCCCCGCGGTCGGCGGCCCGCTGCCGCCAACGCCCCGTCAGCCGGGTCCGACGCCGCGTCAAAAGGGTCCTCCGCGCGGGGGCGAAGGCCCCGGCGCGGACCGCTCGCCCGGTCGGCGCACTCCAACGCGCGGCTCAGGTTGCGCCGCCCCAGCATGATCGTATGACCCTCAGCCTTGATCATCTTCGCCGCTGCACCGTGGCCGCGGACCTCGGCGCATCCCGGACCCGCGTGTACCTCCGTCAGACCGGCCTCGTCGTGGACGAGCCCTCCGTCGTCGCCGTCAACACCAAGACCGGCGCCCTCATCGCCGTCGGCAGCCCCGCCGAGCGCATGGCCGGCCGCACCCCCGAGACCATCCGCGTCGTCCGCCCCGTCAACGGCGGCACCGTCGTGGACATCGACATGGCCCAGCGGATGCTCCGCGCCATGGTCGGCAGCCGCCTGCGCCGCGCCTGGCGCTTCCGCCCCCTGCTGCGCGCGGCCGTCTGCATCCCCCACGACGCCGACCCCCTGGCCCGCCGCGCCGCGCTGGAGACGATGGTCGGCCTCGGCGCCCGCCGCGTCGAGCTGGTCGACAGCCTCATCACCGCCGGCGTCGGCTGCGGCCTGCCCGTGGAGGAGCCCGAGGCCACCATGATCATCCAGGTCGGTGCCGCCACCACCGAGATCGCCGTCCTCTCCCTCGGCTCCATCGTGGCCGCCGACAAGGTGGCCATGGGCGGCGAGACCATCGACCGCGCCCTCGTCCAGCACCTGCGCAACCGCCACGAGCTGCTGCTCCCCAGCCAGGCCGTCCGCCCCCTCCACCAGGCTCTCGCCGGCCCCTCCCCCACCGTCACCGAGGTCTCCGGCCGCGACGTGGCCACCGGCCTGGCCCGCACCGTCAAGGTCGACCCCGAGGAGCTGCGCGCCGCCGCCCAGCCCCCCGTCACCGGCCTGCTCGACACCATCCGCGCCGTCCTCCACCGCTGCCCGCCCGACCTGGTCGCCGACCTCGCCGAGCGCGGCGCCATGCTCACCGGCGGCGCCGCCGAACTCCCCGGCCTGGCCGCCGCGATCCGCGCCAACACCGGCATGCCCGTCAACATCGCCGAGGAGCCGGGCCTGTGCGCGGTCCAGGGCCTGGGCGCCATGCTGGAGGGGAAGGTCCGCCCGGTCGGCCGCCCCGGCCACCTGCCCAGCCTCCAGACCGGCAGCGGCCGGCGCCGCCGCAAGGCCCGCCGCGGCCCCGCCGAGAACGCCTCCCGCGAGCCCCGCCTTACCGAGTCCTTCGACACCCCCGCCAACGAGGCCCTCAACGAGCCCCTGCTGAAGTCCCGCCCCACCGGCCGCGCCGCCCGCCGCGCCGCCCGCGAGGATCAGGCCCGCGACCGCGAGCAGGCCCCCGAGCCCGCGTCCGAACCCGCCCACGAGGCCGTCTGACCCACGAGGCCGTCTGACCCACGGGCCCGCGCCCCGGCCACCCGCCCCGGGGCCTCGCTACCATCCCCGCCCATGAATCCCCCACCCGCCGGGCCCCGGCCGCGCCGCCTGCCGCCGGGGCCCGGGCCGTTCCCCCGCCCGGCCCTCCCGGCCCTCCTGGCCGCCGTCGCGCTGGGCGGCGGCCTCGGCTCGGCCGCCCGCTACGGCGCCGGCCGCCTCTGGCCCACGCCCGCGCACGCCTTCCCCTGGACCACCCTGGGGGTCAACGTCCTGGGCTGCGCGCTCATCGGCGTCCTGCTCACCGTGGTCACCGCCGGCCCGGGGCCGGCGCACCCGCTGCTGCGGCCGTTCCTCGGCACGGGCGTGCTCGGCGGGTTCACCACCTTCTCCGCCCACAGCCGCGAGGCCGAGGCCCTGCTGAGCGGCGGCCGGCCCGGCCCCGGAGCCGGCTACCTCGCCCTCACCCTCGCCGCCGCCCTCCTCGCCGTCGCCCTGACCGCCGCCGCAACCCGCCGCGTTCTCGCCCGCCGGGCCCACCGGCTCGACGCAGAAGGGGAACGCCCGTGAGCTGGCTGCTGGTCATCCTCGGCGGCGCGGCCGGCGCCGTGCTGCGCCACCTCACCGACCAGGCCCTCCGCGCGCGCCTGGGCACGGCGTTCCCCTGGGGCACCCTCGCCGTCAACCTCGCCGGCTGCGCCCTCGTCGGCCTCCTCACCGGCGTCGCGACGAACGTTCACCTGCTGCTGGCCACCGGCCTGTGCGGCGCGCTGACCACCTACTCCGCCTTCTCCTGGGACACCCTCACCCTCGCCTCCCACGGCCGCCGCGCCCGCGCCGCCGCCTACGTCGCGGCCTCCGTCCTCGCCGGCCTGGCCGCCACCGCCGCCGGGGCCGCGCTCGCCCGGGCGGCGTGGGGATGACCCGGCGCGCCGTGATGTCATGGGAGGCACGGGATTCACACACAGCGCGAGAGAAGGCGTGAGAGTTCATGAGCACGCACTACGACGTCGTCGTCCTGGGCGCCGGGCCCGGGGGGTACACGGCGGCGGTACGGGCCACCCAGCTGGGGCTGAGGACCGCGGTCATCGAGGAGAAGTAC
Organism: Streptomyces boetiae; assembly: GCF_031845405.1. Taxonomy (NCBI): domain Bacteria; kingdom Bacillati; phylum Actinomycetota; class Actinomycetes; order Kitasatosporales; family Streptomycetaceae; genus Streptomyces; species Streptomyces boetiae. The sequence continues at coordinate 121,748 of NZ_JAVREN010000011.1, read as the reverse complement.
TGGGGCGGCGTGTGCCTGAACGTCGGCTGCATCCCCTCCAAGGCGCTGCTGCGCAACGCCGAGCTGGCCCACCTCGTCACCCATGAGGCGGACACCTTCGGCATCCGCGCCGAGGGCAAGGTGACGTTCGACTACGGCGCGGCGTACCAGCGCAGCCGCAAGGTGGCCGAGGGCCGGGTCAACGGCGTGCACTACCTGATGAAGAAGAACGGCATCACGGAGTACAGCGGCCGGGGCACCTTCACCGACCCGCACACCCTCCAGGTCGCGCTGTCCGCGGGCGGCACCGAGACGGTCACCTTCGACCACTGCATCATCGCCGCGGGCGCCACCACCCGCCTGCTGCCCGGCACCTCCCTGAGCGAGCGCGTGGTCACCTACGAGGAGCAGATCCTCTCCGAGGACCTGCCCGGCTCGATCATCATCGCGGGCGCGGGCGCGATCGGCGTCGAGTTCGCCTACGTCCTGCACAACTACGGCGTGCAGGTCACCATCGTCGAGTTCCTGGACCGGATGGTGCCGCTGGAGGACGCCGAGGTCTCCAAGGAGCTCGCCCGCCAGTACCGCAAGCTCGGCATCCAGGTCCTCACCTCCACCCGCGTCGAGGGCATCGAGGACACCCCGGGCGCGCCCGTGCGCGTCACGGTCACCAACGCCAAGGGCGAGCAGCAGGTGCTGGAGGCCGACAAGGTCCTCCAGGCCATCGGCTTCGTCCCCCGCGTGGAGGGCTACGGCCTGGAGAACACCGGCGTCGCCCTCACCGAGCGCCGGGCCATCGCGGTGGACGGCCGCCTGCGCACCAGCGTTCCGCACATCTTCGCCATCGGCGACGTGACGGCGAAGCTGATGCTCGCGCACGCGGCCGAGTCCATGGGCATGGTCGCGGCCGAGACGATCGGCGGCGCGGAGACCATGGAGCTGGACTACCCGATGATCCCGCGCGCCACGTACTGCCAGCCTCAGATCGCGAGCTTCGGCCTCACCGAGGAGCAGGCCCGCGAGGCCGGCCACGACGTGAAGACCGTCAAGTTCCCCTTCACGGCCAACGGCAAGGCCCACGGCCTGGGCCAGCCCTCCGGCTTCGTGAAGATCGTCAGCGACAGCAAGTACGGCGAGCTCCTCGGCGCCCACCTCATCGGCCCCGAGGTCACCGAACTCCTCCCCGAGCTGACCCTCGCCCAGCAGTGGGACCTCACCGTCCACGAGGTCGCCCGCAACGTCCACGCCCACCCCACCCTCGGCGAAGCCGTCAAGGAGGCCATCCACGGCCTGGCGGGGCACATGATCAACATGTAGCAGGCCCTTCGGCACCCGGCCTGGCCGTCACGGACGCGACGGCCAGGCCCGGCCCCGCGCCCCTGCCCGTCCGGGGCAGCGGAGAAGCACGTAGTAACATGTAGGACATGGAGGCGACAGCTCGCGAGTTCAACCAGAAGTCCTCACAGATCCTCGCCGCCGCGGCACGCGGCGAGACCATCACCGTCACCAAGAACGGCACACCTGTCGCCCGGGTGGTCCCGATCGCGGAGAGCGACATCCCGCCGTACCCGGTCGATCCCATGGGCGACATCGAGCTGCCCGACCTCGGTCTGCCCGACCTCTCGGACGACGAGATCGAGGACGTGCTCAAGGGGATGGGCGAGTGAGCCTGGTAGCCATCGCCGACACCAACTCCCTGTACCGCCTGCTCGACCCACGCCTCACGGGTCACCAGGAGCACAAGAAGGCCCTGGCGACCGTCAGCCATCTCGTCATCTCCCCCATGGTCCTGGCCGAGCTGGACTACCTGATCACGTCCCGGGCGGGGGCGCTGAAGGCCCTGGCGGCAGCCCGGTTCATCGAACGCGGCACCGCCACCCGCCGCTTCGAGGTCCCTGCCGTCGCCGCACACCTGAGTGCCGCACTCGCCGTCGCCGAGGGGTACGCGGACGCCGACGGCGGCAAGGGCGTCGGCCTGACCGACGCGATGAACGTGGCCCTGGCCGCCGCCTACCGCACCGACGCTCTGCTCACCGCCGACCGCCACTTCCGCATGATCCGCCCCCTGACCGGCCACACGGCGTTTCGTCTGCTGCCCGGCGACCTGTAGCCGGCGCCGCCGGGCAGGCGGGCGGGAAGCGGCCGGCTTCGCGTGCGGCGCGGCGCTCAGCCCAGCCACGCCCGGAGACGGGGGCCCAGGTGGACGGTGCGGGGGAGGCGTTCGAGGGTTTCGGGGGCGGTGGGGGCGCCCGCGTGGGTGAGGGTCGCGGCGAGGGAACGCCAGTGGGCGGCCGTCGCCTCCACGTGCGTCTGGTCCTCTCCCGGCTCGTCCGGGCCGACGACCGTGCGGGCCGTCTCCTCGATCTCCTCGGCCGTGATCCACCCGGGCGGGCCCTCGCCGGAGAGCGAGGACGTCCAGCCCCGGTCGTTCAGCAGCACCACCGTGCGCCCGTCCGTCAGGACCGCCTCCAGCCGCGCCGACACCGACAGGGACCGGCGGCCGGGCGGCGCGTCGCCGTCCAGCTCCACGTGGGTGACCAGCCGCGTCACGTCCGCCATGCCCTCTTCCTCCTCCGGGGAGACCCGGGTTATCCGCCGCCCTGCGGGTGCCCGCGCTCGCCGAGCAGGGCGAAGTCGTCAATCGAGCGGCACCGGGATCACCGGTGCGGGTGGTCCGAGACATTGTCCTGCTGGTCACGGTCCTGGACACTGGGCGAGCAACACCACTCGGGCACAGCGGAAGGCGATCGGGGAACGGCTTGAAGTATGAGCCCAATGCCAAGCACAAGGAGCCGTGGCAGCCGGGAGCGAGAGGATCGCTCTGCCCCCCCGGACGCCGACGGGCCCGCGCTGCTCGCCGAGAGTGTGGTCGACCCCAGCTTCCCGGGGAAGCGCTTCGCCACGGACGGCAGGCTGGCCTACTGTGGGCATGAGCACGCCCCGGGCTGCTGGCATGGCTTCCCGATCGAGTGGAGGAAAGTACCCGAGCGACTTTGGCGTCAGTGGCTGGCTGAGCGGCAAATTTCCCGCCGAAGCATCAAAGAGCATCGGTGACCGCGATGACAGTAAACGGCTGGGAAATGCAGGCCGGCGATCCGGCCGAATTCGCATTCAGGCTTTCGTTGTTGCGCAATCCGCACGGAGAGCACGATCGCGCCACCCCGGAAGAGGCCCATTCATGGGGGGCATTTTCCTTGTGGGTTGCCGGCGAAAACCTATGCGCACACCTGGAGCAGGGCCAGGTGATCGAGTCCGCACACTAGTATATGATCCCGCTGCTGGAGTGGCTCACCAAAAATTGGGATGCTCTGTTCCACGAAGAGCAGCTACCTCTGAAGAACGTCGGCCGCTCGGCAGCCGAGGCCATGGCGCTCACCAGGACCCCACCCATTTCCCTCAAAGAAGTCGATGAATTCGAGTGGCTGGGAGAATGGACCGCATGGTGGGACAGACACAACCTCAGGTCGGCACGCGAAGGTGGCCTGTTTCCGGATTTGTACATGCGCCGCTACAGGTCATCGTTCGAGATCTCCACGGGCGCCGAGACGCTTATCGGAATCCCTGAAGAGTTTGCCTTTCTTGCTCCGCACCGACGGTACGAAGTCGACCTTGACAATGCCGCCCGGCGAGTTGGCGGTTGCTTCCGGGCCATGGGCCCCTCTCGCTGTGGAGCAACGCGCCAATGCCTTTGCCGCCGCTTTCTTGATGCCCACATGGCTGCTCCGCCGTCATGTGGCTCAGGTGAACGGTGACATCGGCACGGACGAAACCGTGTCGAGTCTCGCTTCTCGCCTTCACGTCAGCGTCTCCTCGATGATCGACCGGCTGCACAATCTCGGCGAGCTGGACGAGGCCGAGCGCTTTCGTCTGAAGGCCCGGTGGCGGCGTCACTCGGGCTTCATCTCCTGAGTCTCCTCAGGCCGGGCGGGGTCGTCTGCCCCCGGTTCGTCGAGCGGGTCCGAACCCCGCCGCTCCGGTTGCCGGGCCGCGCGGGGCGCAGGACAGTGAGGAGGAGACACGCGAACAGGCGGGGGTCACCGATCCTGGAGGTGTCCATGGATGTGCTGGTCCTCATCGGCCGGATTCTCTTCGTCGCGCTCTTCCTGAACTCGGCGCTGGGCCACCTGACGCAGACGAAGGCGATGGAGGGGTACGCCGCCTCCAAGGGCGTTCCCTCGCCGAAGGCCGGGGTGCTGGGCTCCGGCGTGCTGATGCTGCTCGGCGGGCTGATGCTGCTGCTGGGCGTGTGGCCGGACCTGGGCGCGCTGCTGCTGTTCCTGATGCTCCTGCCGACCGCGCTGCTGATGCACGCGTTCTGGAAGGAGAGCGACCCGGCGGCCCGGCAGGGCGAGCAGATCCACTTCCTCAAGGACCTGGCGCTGGCCGGGGCCGCGCTGATGCTGTTCGCGCTGATGGCCATCGCGGGCGACGACCTGGGCCTGACCTGGACCGGCCCGCTGTTCGGGCGGGACGACGACTAGACCGGGACGGGCGGGGCAGGGGGCGTAACGACCGGCGCGAGGGCGACGGGCGCCCCCGGCAGGCCCTAGGCTCGGGGGAACCCTCCGGCCGCCGGCCGCGTTTCCCATGCGGCGGACGGGACGGCGGGTAGGGCCTGGAGGGTTGTGAATCTGCTCGATGTGCTCCTGCTGCTCGGCGTGGTCCTCGCGGGCGTCGCCGGGTTCCAGCGGGGGCTGATCGCCGGGGTGATCTCGCTCGCGGGGTTCGTCGGCGGCGCCGCGCTGGGCGTGTGGCTGCTGCCGTTCGCGGTGGACGGCCTGGAGCCCGGCTCGGGCGAGGCGGCGGTCGTCGCGATGCTGGTGGTGCTGGTCCCGGCGGCCGTCGGTCAGGCGGTGACGTGGCCGCTGGCGATGAAGCTGCGCGACTCCGTGCGCTGGGCCCCGGCCCGGTGGGTGGACGGCGCGGGCGGCGCGGTGTTCAACGGGATGGCGCTGCTGCTGGTCGCCTGGATCGCCGCCAGTTCGCTGGTGCCCACGCCCTCGCCGGGGATCAACCGCGCGGTGTCCGAGTCCTCCGTGCTGGGGGGCGTTCAGGACCGGATGCCCGCGCAGGCGCCGGCCTGGTTCAGCCGGGCGACGAACGCCCTGACCGACGCGGGCTTCCCGCAGGTCTTCAACCCCTTCGAGAACGACCCGACCGCCGACGTGCCCGCCCCCTCGGGGGACAACGTCACCGAGGCCGCCCGCCTCGCCGCCCAGCGCAGCACGGTCAAGGTCACGGCCAGCGACGGCTTCTCCGGTCACGAGGGCAGCGGCTTCGTGTACGCCCCGGAGCGCGTGCTGACGAACGCGCACGTGGTGGACGGCGCGGCCGTGACGGCGGTGCAGGTCGGCGGCGTGGGGCGGCGCATCGAGGCCGAGGTGATCCTCTTCGACCCGGACGTGGACGTGGCGGTGCTGCGGGTGCCGGGCCTGGAGGCGCCGGTGCTGGAGCTGGCCGGGGACGCGACGCGGGGCGACCCGGCGGTGGTGGCCGGGTACCCGGAGGACGGCGGCCTGGACCTGCGGGCGGCGACGGTGGCCGGCCGCACGGCGGCCCGCGGCCAGGACATCCACGGCAACAGCGTGGTGACCCGCGACATCTACGCCGTCCGCTCCCTGGTCCGCCCCGGCAACTCCGGCGGCCCGCTGCTGACGGTCGAGGGCCAGGTCTACGGCATGGTCTTCGCCCGCTCGGTCAACGACACCGAGACCGGCTACGTCCTGACCGCGGACCAGATCCGCGGCCACACGGAGGCGGCGGGCTGACGCCCTGGGAGACGGAGGCTCACAGCAGCGCCGCGACCTCCTGCGCCAGGGCCGTTCCGAGGGCGAGGTTGTTCTCGGCGGTGAAGTGGATGCCGTCCACGCCCTCGGTGGCGACGTGGCGGCCGGCGTCGGCGAAGGAGACGCCGAGGAAGGAGGCCAGCGCCCGGTAGTGGCGCGGCAGTTCGCGGGTCTTCTCCCGGCCGCCCTGGAAGAGTTCGGCGAACCACGGGTCGGGGATCTCCCCCAGGGGCGGCGGCGACACCAGCAGGACCGGCGGCGCCGGGTAGACCGTTCCCACGCCGCCCGCGCAGCCGGCGACCTGGGCGACGAGGGTGGAGGCGCCGGCCGCTATCTCGAAGGGGGTGCGGCCGAAGTAGACCTTGGTGTCGTTGGTGCCGAGCATGATGACGACCAGGTCGAGCGGCAGGTGCGTGGCCAGGGCCGCGGGGAGGTGGGCGGCGCCGTTGAGCCGGGGGTCGGTGGGGTCGTCGGCGTTGGTGGTGCGCCCGCTCAGACCCTCCTCCACGATCTCGGCCTGCCCGCCGAGGGCGGCGGCCATCGCGCCGGTCCACCGCCGTTCCCAGGGGTAGCGCGTGGTGGGGGCGGTGCTCTCGACGGGGACCCAGCCCCATGTCAGGGAGTCTCCGTAGCACAGGACGCGCTTCTTCTCGCTCATAACTGACGGCTCCGGCAGTCGGGGAGGGCGGCTCAAGGGGGGATGCGGACGGCGGCGCGGGCCGCCTCGGCACACCCCATATGACAGCGGGGCCGACGGCCGGTGAACAGTCGTGGAAACCCCACGAACCGCGCGCCGCAGGCGCAGAGTTGGCGCCGGTCGTGCGCCTGGGGCGTACTCCGATGGCGCGGGCCCGTGTGGAACGCGGGGATGACGCCCCGGCGAAGTCTTCGAACGCCCGGACGAAACCCTCGAACGTCTCTGCCCTTTCCGCGCCTTGACACCCGATACTCGCAGGGCTGCCGGACCGCCCGTGTCCGCGTGGGGCGACATGTGGGAGGAATCGTGACGCAGATCAGCCGCCGGGGAGTCATCGGGGCGGGCGTGGCGGCGGCCACGCTGACGGCGGGGGCGGCGGCCCCGGCGTGGGGAGGGGGCGCGGGCGGGGGCGCGCGCGTCGTTCCCCTGCCCCGGGCGCACGCCCACAACGACTACGAGCACGACCGGCCGCTGCACGACGCCCTGGCCCACGGCTTCACCAGCGTGGAGGCCGATATCTGGCTGGTGGACGGGCAGTTGCTCGTCGCCCACGACGAGGTGGACCTGGACCCGCGGCGCACGCTCGAAGCGCTGTACCTCGACCCGCTGGCCGCCCGGGTGATCGCCAACCGGGGCCGGGTGTACCGGGGTTACGACCTCCCGCTCCAGCTCCTGATCGACCTCAAGAACACCGGTGAGGAGACCTACCGCGCGCTGGCCCGCCGGCTGCGGCGCTACGGCGCCCTGTTCAGCAGCGCCGCCGGGGGGCGGGTGCGCACGCGCGCGGTGACGGCCGTCATCTCCGGGGAACGCTCGGCCCGCGCCCCGATGGAGCGGGAACGGGTGCGGTACGCCTTCTACGACGGGCGGCTGGACGACCTGGCCGCGGCGGCCCCGGCGCCCGCCTCGTTCATCCCGCTGATCAGCTCGAACTGGAACGCCACCTTCACCTGGCAGGGCGTGGGTCCCTTCCCGGCGGCGCAGCGGGAGCTGCTCCACCGGATCGTGGGGACGGCGCACGGGCGGGGGCAGCGGGTGCGCTTCTGGGCCACGCCGGACCAGCCGGGGGCGGCGCGGGAGGCGCTGTGGCGGGAGCTGGTGGCCGCGGGCGTGGATCACCTGAACACGGACGACCTGGCGGGACTTGAGGCGTTCCTGCGGGGCGCGGGCGAGACGGCCTGAGGGCGGCGCGGGGCGGGGCGGGGCGGCGCGGGTCAGCCGCGGGCGGGCAGGTCGTCGACCCAGGCGTAGCGCGTGCCGCGGCCGTCGGTGGACCGCAGCTCGTACAGGCCCCCGTCGCCGGCCGTGCGCGGCGCGGCCAGCATCAGGGGCAGCGGCACGTGCCCGGTGATGACGAGGTCGATGGTCCGGCCGTCGCGTGGGCCGCCGTCGAAGCGGACGCGGATCACATGATGCTCAGCCATGTGATCAACCTATCCGGGGCCCCCGGCGAGCCGCGCCCCCCGCAAGGGCGGTCGCAGGAACGCCCGTTTGACACCGGTCCGAACAATCCGGCGCGCCGGGGAAACGGGCGTTCACCGGCGGCGGGCGGGCATTCACCGGGCCGCGAACCGGCGTTCTCCGGGCGCCCTCAGACCAGTTCGGGGACCTGCCCGGAGGTGCGGCCCGGGTCGATCACGGTGAACGCCACGCCCTGCGGGTCCACGACGGGCGCGTACCGCCCGTAGGGGCTGTCGGCGGGCTCGGCCAGCACCCGGCCGCCGAGCCGGTCCACGCGCTCGGCCGCCGCGTCGCAGTCCTCCACGCCGAAGTAGACCTCCGCGTGCGAGGGCGTGCGCGCGGGGGCGCCCTCGGGCATCCGCAGGCGCCCGGAGACGGGCTCGCCGTCCACCTTCCAGACCTTGTAGGCGCCGTGGGAGCCGGCGGCCTGCCGCACCTCGTAGGGGAAGACGTCGGGGTAGAAGGCGTCGGCGGCCTCGGGGTCGCGGGTGACGATCTCGGCCCAGCAGTACGCGCCCGCCTCGCCCTGCTTCTCGAAGCCGCGGTGCCGCCCGGCCTGCCACACTCCGAACAGCGCCCCGGCCGGGTCGGCGGCCAGGGCCATGCTGCCCAGGTCGCCCACCTCCATCGGCTCGGTCAGCACCTGGCCGCCGTGGCCGCGCACGCGGTCGGCGGCGGCGCGGACGTTGGGGGTGGCGAAGTACAGGGTCCAGGCGGGCGGCACGTCCTGGCCGGCCATCTGCGGGGCGAGCGCACCCACGGCCTTGCCGTCGGAGAACGCCTGCGCGTAGCCGCCGTACTCCTCCTGGCCCTCGGCGAACGACCAGCCGAACAGCTCCCCGTAGAACCGCTTCCCGGCCGTCACGTCCGGCACGGTCGCGTCCGTCCAGCACGGCACACCTTCAGCGAACCCAGCCACGGGGCGCCCCTTCCTTTCGAGCGGGCGCGGTCTCGCGTTCCCTCACGCGCTGCGGCCCGCGCTCCCTCCTGCGCTCCGGATCGCGTTCCGTCGTGCGCGCGTCGCGCTCCGCTTCCACGTTCTCCCGTCGTTCTTTTCACGCTAACGCCCCCTTCGCGCATCGGCATCACGAGCGCGGTGTCACTGTCAGTGGCCCCGCGTACGCTTCCCGGTATGCGCGATGAGGAGAGCGAGCGGGGCGGGCGGGACGCCGGCTCCGCGATGGGCAGGATCGAGCAGGCCGTCAGGCTCCGGCACGCCGGGGACTCGGCCGGGGCCCGGGCGCTGCTCGCCGGGATCTGGGCGGAGACCCCGCCGGACGGCGACCCGTTCCACCGCTGCGTGCTGGCGCACCACCTGGCCGCGCTGACGGAGGACCCGGGAGAGCGGCTGCGCTGGGACCTGCGGGCCCTGGAGGCGGCTGACGCCGCGACGGGGGGCGGCGACGGCGGGGAGGGGGCGGGGGGCTCGGCCCCGCGCATCCGCGGCTTCTATCCCTCCCTGCACCTGAGCCTGGCCGCCGACTATCACCGGCTGGGAGACGACGACCGGGCGCGTTCCCACCTGGCCCGCGCCCAGGCCCGCGCGGGCGCGGTCGCCGGGGAGGGCTTCGCGGGGGGCATACGCGCGGCGATCGAGCGCGTGGCGGCCACCCTCAGCTCTTGAGGTCGGCCACCTGCCGCGCGCGGCCCAGGAGTTCGCGGACCGGGGCGGAGCGGGTCCAGGCCGCCAGGCGGCGGCGCATGGTCCTGAGGTGGCCGTCGCCGCGGGCGGTGGAGACGTACTGGTAGTCGTCGAGGAAGTGCTGCCAGCTCGCGCAGGCCGCGTCCAGGTGCCCGAGTTCGAACTGCCTCCCGGCCAGCACCGCGTGGGCGTGCATCCGGCTCTGCCGCTCGCCGGGCGGCTGCACGCGGATGGACTGCTGGAGCGCGTCGATCGAGCCGGGCAGGTCACCGGTCTCGTACAGGACGGAGGAGAGGTGGAACTGGTAGGCGCAGCGGTCGTAGCCGCCCACGGCGGAGGGCGGGGCGGCGTCCGACTCGGCGCGGGAGAGGGCGCGTTCGGCCTCCCGCAGCCGCACGAAGGCCCGGCGCCGGTCCCCGGCCATGGCGGTGGCCCCGGCCTGCTGCCCGGCGAGGAACGCGCGCAGCCGCGGGCTGCTCGCGTCCGCGGCCTCGGCCGCGGAGTCGGCCAGGTCCTGGGCGAGGGTGCCGTGCCCGAGGCTGGTGGCCTGGAGACTCATGCCCCGCAGCGTCCGGCAGAAGGTGACGTGGTCCTCGGCGGCGGCGGCCAGCTCCAGCGCCTTGACGTAGTACCGCTGCCCCACGCCGTGTTCGCGTTCGTACATGGCCATCCACCCGGTCAGATACACCAGATCGGCGGCGGCGGACAGCATCTTCTTCCGGACATCGTCGGCGGCGGAGGCGCGCAGGTAGGGACCGACGGTGTTGACCAGGAAGGCCGCGGCCATCGGCCGCGCGTTGCCGCCTCCCAGCTCGTCGCAGATGGCGGCTATCCGCTCGGTCATCGTGCGCACCCCGGTGACCTCCCCGGTGCCGATCCGGGCGGTGCGGCCGGCGGCGACGGCGGCGGACCGCCCGGCCAGCTCCGCGAAGACCGGGACGGCCAGCGCCGCCGAATACATGCCGGCCTGGACCATGCCGCGGCGTGACGGGTCCATGTCCTGCCTCCCTATGTCGATGAGCTCCTCGGCCAGATCGACACCTTCGCCGGGGCAACCAGGCCCGGCGAAGCCTGCCTCCCTCAATGTGACGGGGCGGTTGAGGCGACGGGAGAGGGCTTCACAAACTAAAGGGCGAACATGTGCCCGGGGCATAGTTCCCCCCACCCAGTGGGAGACGGCAGACTGGTCGTAGCGCAGTTCCAGTCCCGCCTCGGCGCCCACCCGGTTGACGGCGAGGGCGAGTTGGGTGCGGGACCATCGCGCCTGTTCCAGGAGCGCGCCGAGCGAGGCGTTGGGGGTGCGGGGACGACTGCCGGGACGAGCTGCCATGCGTGAACTCCCGCGGGCGTTCATGGCCTTCATGGTGACCCGCCTCCCCAACGCTACCGGGCGCAAGCCCCTCTGCATTACCTCTTCTTGGTACCTGCTACGTACCCGCCGATCTGGGTGCGCGAGAAGAGGTGCGCGAGGAGACACGCGAGAGGGAAGGGGTGTCGCATGCCGGTGCGAACCTGGCTGCCGGCGGACGGCGAGGGCGTGCGGGTGCTGCCCTGCGGCAGGTGGTTCGACGCGGTGGAGGTGTACGGTGCCGCGGGCCCGCGGACGCTGACGCTGCTCGGCGAACGCTCGGGCCCGGTGATCGAGGACCAGGCGCGGGGCGTTCTGCACTGGCTGATCGCCCCCGGTTCGGGCGACGCGTGGCTCCCCCCGGCGGCTCCCGGCATCCGCGTGCTGGGCGCGGGCCACCAGCTCGCCGTCCCCCCGGCCGCCTGGACCCGCGGCCCGGCCACACGCTGGCTGCTCCCCCCGCGCGGCACCTGCCTGACGGACGTGCGCCGCCTGTGCGACGCGATGACAGCCGCGGCGGCCGGCACGGTGACCGTCCCGTGAGCGGCGGGATCATGGAGCAGGTGATGGTGGACTCCTCCACCGTCCGGCGCGGGGACGAGATCCTCATCGGGGGCCAGGCATACGCCGTCTCCGACATGGTCGCCCTGCCCCGGGGCGGCCGGCGCCTGGAGTTCGCCTCCGGCGAGTCCTTCACGATGCGCGCCTCCACGGTCATGTGGGCCACCCGCCGCCGTTCCCTCGGCCGCCGCTGACGGCGGACCACCGACCGCGCGCCTGCCCCCCTTCGACGCCTTCCTTCCCTTCGGTCTCTGCCGGCCCTTCCGCCCCTTCCGATCCCCCGGGTCAGGACTTTGCCGATCCATGGGAGAGCCTTTCCCTCCGCTGCGGATAGTCCGAATATCCTCGAACTATCTTCTGCGGCGTGCCGGCGCGAGCCGGCCCGCCGGCCCGCGCCATCCGGAGGATTCGCCACCATGACCACGGCCATCCGCTTCCACGCCTACGGCGGCCCCGACGTCCTCACGCTCCAGGACGTCGAGATCGCCCCTCCCGGCCCCGGCGAGCTGCGGCTGCGCGTGGACGCGATCGGGCTCAACAGGGCCGAGTCGCTGTTCCGTTCGGGCACCTACGGCGAGCCCGTGCGCCGCTTCCCCACCGGCCTCGGCTACGAGGCGGCCGGGGAGGTCGAGGCGGTGGGCCCGGACGTGACGGAGTTCGCTCCCGGCGACGCCGTCTCCGTCCTGCCCGCCTTCTCGATGACCGATTACCACACCTACGCCGCCTCCGCGATCGTCCCGGCCCGCGCGGTCGTCCACCGCCCGGCGGACGTGGACGCGGTGACCGGCGCGGCGGTGTGGATGGCGTACCTGACCGCGCACGGCGGCCTGGTGAGCACCGGCGGCCTGCGCGCGGGCGACACCGTACTGCTGACCGCCGCCGCGAGCAGCGTCGGCCTGGCCGCGATCCAGGTCGCCCGGCGGGTGGGGGCCGTGCCGATCGCCACCACGAGATCGGCGGCCAAGCGCGAGGCGCTGCTGCGCGCGGGCGCCGCCGAGGTGATCGTCACCGGCGGGAACGCCCTCCTGCCCACCGCCGACGTGGTGTTCGACCCCGTCCTCGGCCCCGGCCTGGCGGACCTGGCCGCGGCCGTGCGCCCCGGCGGCGTTCTCGTCGCCTACGGCGCCCTGGCCGGCCCCACGATCGAGGTGCCCGCCCTCCCGCTGCTGCGCTCGGGCGTTCAGCTGCGGGGTTACTCGGTGCGCCGCACCTTCGCCGACCCCGAGGAGCTGCGCCGGGCCGTCGCCTTCGTCAACGCGGGCCTGGCGACAGGGGAGTTCAGGCCGGTCGTGGACCGGGTCTTCGACGGCCTGGGGCGGATGCCCGAGGCCCACCGCTACCTGGAGTCCAACGCCCAGATCGGCAAGATCGTGGTCACCGTCCGCCACCCGTCCGTCCCCCGCCCCTCGAACTGACCGGCCCGCGGCGGCCGTTCGTTCAGCCCAGCGCGATGTCGCCCTCGCGCAGCGCCCGCAGCGCGTCCGCGTACATCCGGGCCTTGATGGTGCCCACCGTCGGGCCGGCCTTGGACAGTTGGGCGCGGGCGATCTCCACGGCCGTGTCCAGGACGGCGCCCTCCTCGGCCACGCGGTCCACGATCCCGGCGTCCAGCGCGTCCTGCCCGCCGTAGCGCCGGGCGGTGACCATGGCCTCGTGCGCGACCCGCGGCGCGAGCCGGGACTGGATCAGCGCGGACATGCCCTCGGTGAAGGGGATGTCGATGTCCGCCTCGGGCAGGCACCAGTAGCCGCGGTCGGCCCGCATCACGCGGACGTCGTGGCTGAGGGTGAGCATCGCCCCGGCGGCGAACGCGTGCCCCTGCACGGCGGCGACGGTGAAGAACGGCAGGGCCAGCACCCGGGCCAGCAGCGCGTGGACGGCAGTGACGTAGCTCTCGCCCTGGTCGGTGTGGGCCAGCAGCCAGTCCAGGTCGAGGCCGTTGGAGAAGAACTTGCCGGTCGCGGCGGTGACCAGGGCGCGCGGGCCCTCGGCCTTCTCCACCTCGTCCAGCAGCGTGCCGACGGAGGCGAGCCAGTCGGGGTGGAAGCGGTTCTCGGTGTCCCCGAGGTCGAGGACGAAGACGTCGTCCCGGCGGTCGAGCGTGGGCATGGCGGGGCTCCTTCGCGGAAGGCCGGCGGTGGCGGGTCCGCGACGGTGCCGGACGCACCCCTGGCCCTACCGACCAGTAACTATCTCGACCGCATCGTACCCCCCGCCCGCCGCACGGCAAGCCCCTCGGGGCGGCGGGCCCGCGGGCGGACCGCAAGCCCTCGGCGGCACACAGCGGCCCGCCGGAAGCGGGCCGCTGAGCGGGCGGGCGCGCCGGGACGGCACGGCGGGCCCCGGAGGGGGCGCGAAGGCCCCGGGCGGATCAGCCGGGCACGTCGTGGATCAGCCAGAGGCGGTCCAGGCTCCACCAGTCGTCGACGAGGGTGACCCAGCTGTCGCTGTGGTCGGGGTGCGTGAGGCCGACGACGAAGCGGGTGTCGCGCAGCGCGATCTGGCAGTAGTCACCGCGCCGCCGGATCTCCCACTCGTTCCGCGCCCCTTCCAGCGTGCCGTTCTCCAGCAGGATCGGGCCCTGGAATCTGACGTTCTCGTACACCGGGTCGCTCTCGTGCTTGCGCAGCGGCTCCAGGTGACGGTCGGTGCCCAGGTGCCTGAGGACGAAGAAGCCGTTCCCGGAGGCGGTGAACTCCCACCGGTGGTAGTCCTTCAGCTCCGTCCAGTCCTCGCGCAGGGCCTTGAGATGCTGGCGCTTATTGACGAAGGAGTCGGGGATCAGAACGCCTCCGGAGTGGGCGCTCACGATCATCTTCTCGCCGTTGACCAGGTCCGACACCGAGCCGGTCGACGGGTAGGGGGGCGCGGCGGCCATCTTCACCTCGCTTGGGTCCACTTGGGGACCAGCGTTTCCACCGCCCGGCCCGAAGCCACCGCGGTTCACCCGCGGTGGTGATAAGTAGCACCGCGGCGGGGCGCGCGAGGGCCGGCGCGCGTCAGACGCCGTCCGGGTGCGCCGGGCGGCGCCGCCGCCCGGGGACCCAGCTCTCCAGCAGGACCAGCAGGGCCGCCGCGACGGCGGGGTCCCAGCCGGGCACCGGCAGCCCCATCCGCGACGCCCCCGGCCGGTGGTCCGCGACGACGCGGCCACCGGAGCGCAGGCGCACCCGCTGCGAGGGCCCGGCCCCGGTGAACTCGCCCTCCGCGGCGAAGGCCAGCGCGACCTGCGCGGGCACGGTCGGCAGCCACAGCCACCAGCCCAGCCGCCCACCGGTCCAGCCTGTGGCCTCGAAGCCGCCGGAGCCCTGCGGGAGCACCGTCCAGCGCGCGCGCCACCTGCGGGGGAACGCCAGGGGCTCGCGCCGGATCAGCGCCAGCGGCCGGCCGTCCGCGCCCACGACCTCGTACGTCATGCCCCGCGCCCCCTCGGCCGCCGGCGTGCGCACCCGCGCGAGAAGCTCGCCGCCCGCCCCCTCGCGCCGCAGGGTGAACGCCCGCACGCCCGCACGCCGCGCCTCCCGGTAGCCGCCCGCCGTCCCGCCGGGCGGCAGGTCGCGCACCACGCGCGCCATGACCGTTCGCGCCCCCCGGCGCCGCTCCGCGCCCCAGACCGCCCCGGCCTCCCCGCGCACCGAGGGCCCCGCCAGCCCCATCCAGCTCCCCATGCCCGGCAGCCTAGGACCCCCGCGCCGCCCCGCGCCCGGAAGGGGCGGAGGCGGCACGGGGGCCGGAAGAGCGAAGGGCGAGTGCCTCAGGCCAGGGCAGGTTCGCGGGGCGGGACCTCCGCCCCGGCCTCCTCCGCGATCTCCTCACCGGCCGTCCCGTGCCCCTCGCGGGCCCGGCGCGGCAGGAGGAAGGCCAGTCCGAAGGCCAGGACGGTCAGCCCGAGCGAGATCAGCGTCACCTGCCGCGAGGCGTCCACGAACGGCCCGGCCGCGAAGGAGCCGCCGACCGCCGAGAAGAAGACCGTCCCCAGCACCGCGACGCCCAGGCTCGCGCCGAGCTGCTGGAAGGACTCCAGCAGGCCGGAGGCCGAGCCCACCTCGTGGTCGCGGATCTCGCCCATGATGATGTCGAACAGCGGCACGAAGATCATGCCCATGCCGAACCCGTAGCCCAGCAGCGGCCCGGCCAGGTCCCAGCCGTCCACGGAGGCCCCGGCGCCGCCCAGCACCACGAAGGTGAACGTCAGGCCGACCGCCATCAGCGCCAGCCCCAGGTGCAGGATGCGCCGCCCGAGCCGGCCCATCATCGTCGCGCCGAAGCCGGAGCCGAGGAAGGCGCCCACCGCCCAGGAGGCCATGGTCAGGCTGGCCCTCACCGGGCTCTGGCCCAGGCCCATCTGGAGGAAGAGGCCCAGGGTCAGGGAGAAGCCGACGACCGAGCCGAAGAAGACGATGACGAACGCCACGCCGGAGGTGTAGGACCGCTTGGCCAGCACGCTCAGCTCGACCAGCGGGGTCTCACCGGCCCGCTTGCGCAGGATCTGCCGCCGGATGAAGAGGCCCAGCGTCAGCACCGCGCCCGCGGTGACGGCCAGCAGCCACGCCGGCCAGCCCTGCTCGCGGCCCTGCACCAGCGGGTAGACGCCCAGGAACATCGCCGCGCCGGCCAGCACCGCGCCCCCCGCGTCCAGCCGCATCCCGGCCGGGCGGGGCGTGCCGCGCTCCGGGAGGGCCGCCCGCCCGGCCAGCAGGGAGAACGCGGCCAGCGGCAGGTTGATGAAGAAGACCATCCGCCACCCGGTGCCCCACAGGTCCGCGTCGACCAGCACGCCGGCCACGACCGGGCCGAGGATGGTGGACAGGCCGATCACCGGGCCCAGCGCGCCGAAGGCCTTGCCGATCTCGCGCGGCGGGAAGAGGTCGCGGATCAGGCCGAACGCCTGCGGGATCATCACCGCCCCGAACAGGCCCTGGGCCACCCGCGCCAGGATCAGCGTTCCCGGCGAGAACGCCAGGGCGCAGGCGATCGACGCGGCCAGGAAGCCGGTGACGCCGATCAGCATCATCCGCCGCCGCCCGAACATGTCCCCCAGCCGCCCGCCGGTCAGCAGGCCGACCGCGAGGGCGAGGGTGTAGGAGGCGGCGATCCACTGGAGGCTGGCCTCCGAGCCGCCCAGGTCGGCCTGGATCGAGGGGGCGGCGACGTTGACCACCGTCGAGTCGAGGATGTTCATGATCATCGCGGCCAGGACGGCGAACAGGCCGAGCCAGCGGCGCGGGTGGCCGTCGGCGGAGGCGCCGGCCGGGGCGGGAGAGGCGGGTGAAGCGGTGTGCGTGAGGTCCATGGGGAACACCCTCGCAGCGCATTAGGAACGTTAGATTCCTATATTGCTGACAGACTTCCGGCATGCTCGAAACATCCGCACGCCTGCTGCGCCTCCTCTCCCTCCTCCAGACCCCCCGCGAGTGGACCGGCTCGGAGCTGGCCGAGCGCCTTGAGGTCACCCCGCGCACGGTCCGCAACGACGTCGAGCGCCTGCGCCGCCTCGGCTATCCCGTCCACGGCACCCGCGGCGCGGTCGGCGGCTACCGCCTGGGCGCGGGCAGCGAGCTGCCGCCCCTGCTGCTGGACGACGCCGAGGCGGTGGCCGTCACGGTCGGCCTGCGCACGGCCGCCGGCGGCTCGCTGGCCGGCATCGAGGAGGCGTCCCTCAGCGCCCTGACCAAGCTCGAACGCGTCCTGCCGCCCCGGCTGCGCCGCCGGGTGAACGCCCTGACCACCTACACCGTGGCCGTTCCCCCGCGGCAGCGCCGCGAGCCCGAGACCGTGGACCCCTCCCTGCTGACCACCCTGGCCGCCGCCTGCCGGGACCACGAGCGCCTGCGCTTCGACTACCGCGGCCACGGCGCGGCGGACGCGGCCCTGCGCGACGTCGAGCCCTACCGCCTGGTGAACTGGGGCCGCCGCTGGTACCTGATCGCCTGGGACACGGGCCGGGCCGACTGGCGGACGTTCCGCGTGGACCGGATCGGCCCGCCGCGCACGCCCACCGGGCCCCGGTTCGCGCCCCGCCCGCTGCCGGACGAGGACGTGGCGGCGTACGTCTCGCGCGGGGTCGCCTCCGCCCCCTGGCGCTTCCGCGCGCGGGTCACCGTGCACGCCCCGGCGGCCGAGGTGGCCGAACGACTGCCCCTCTCGGCCGGGTCCGTCGAACCCGTGGACGAGGGAACCTCCGTCGTGGAGACTGGCTCGGACAGTGCGGCCACGCTGGCGGCCTGGCTGGGCCTGCTGGGCGCCGACTTCGACGTCTCCTCCTCGCCCGAGCTGGCTGACCAGGTGCGACGCCTGGCCGAGCGGTACCGGAGGGCGGCCGGGACCGCGCCCCGGGAGGCGGCCTGAGCACCGGCCCGGCGCCGGCCGAGCGCCGGGCTCGCGCGAAGGAGCCGCAGCGAACTCGTGTCACGACCCTTCCCCCGGGTGACACCACGTGGTTACCGTTGGGTAACACTCGCAGCGCCGGGCCCCCAACCGGCCGCTACGTCTGGAAGGCAGTGATGCCGTCATGCAGGCCGTGACAAGGACCGAAGCCGCCGCCGTCCTCCCGCACACCCCGTGGCAGGACCTGCCGCAGGAGCTGGCACGACTGCTGCGGCCCCACCTGAAGGACATCGCGACGGAGGTCATCCGCTCCATCCGCCACGAGGTGGAGGTCTACCGGCAGCCGATGGACTCCCTCCTCGGGCGGTACGTCGTCTCCGCGGTGCACCGCTCCCTGGAGCAGTTCGCCGAGCTGATCGACAACCCCGACACCGAGCGCAACGCCGAGTTCTTCCAGCGGCTGGGCGAGCTGGAGTTCGTCAACGGCCGCAGCACCGACGCGCTCCAGGCCGCCTACCGGGTGGGCGCCCGGGTCGCGGCCCGCCGCTTCGTGCAGATCGCGCGCGCCGCGTCGTTCCCCGAGGAGGTCACCTTCTCCCTCAGCGACGCCGTCCTCGCGCACATCAGCAACCTCTCCAACGAGGCCGTGCGCGGGTTCACCGCGGCGCGCGCCCTCAGCGCGGACGACGTGCTGCGCGCCCGGCGCGCGCTGGCCGAGCGCCTGCTGGAGTCCGGGCCCTCGCCGCTGGCCGAGCCCGTGGAGTCGCTGGCCACCCGGGCGGGCTGGTCCTGGCCCGAACGGGTCGCCGTCCTCGTCGTCCCGACCGCCGACGCCACGCTGCGCGCCCAGCTGAACGAGCCGACGCTGGCCGAGGTGCTGACCGTGCGGCGCGGCACCGGCCTGGACCTGATCGTCCCCGACCCGGAGGGCGCCGGGCGGCTGCGGCGCATCCAGGAGCTGTTCCGCGAGCGCGCGGACGGAGCCCTGGTCGTGGGGCCGACCGTGCCGGTCGAGCAGTGCTGGCTGTCCCTGCACTGCGCCCGGCTGGCGCTGCGCCTGGAGCGGCGCGGCTCCCCGCGCGCCCCGCGCGGGATCGTGCAGGCCGCCGACCACCTGGTGGACATCCACCTGCTGCACGGCGCGCAGCTCGGCCAGCTCCTGGGCGAGCGCGCCCTGCTGCCGCTCCAGCGCCTGGCCCCCGGCAAGGCGGCCCGGCTGGCCGAGACGCTCGACGCCCTGCTGATGTCCTGGCGGCGCACCGCGCCCGAGGTGGCCGAGGCGCTGCGCATCCACCCGCAGACCGCGCGGCACCGGATGCGGCAGCTCGACGACCTGTTCGGGCCGCAGCTGGCGGACCCGTCCTTCCGCTTCGCGGCGATGCTCGCGCTGCGGACCCGCTCGCTGACCGGCACCCGCCCGGCCGGCGCGGCACCGGCCGCTCCGAGCGGGACGCCCCAGGCCGGGGCGCAGGCGCGCCCAGCGAGCGCCGGAACCCAGGCCCCGGCGCCCCGGCCGGAGCGCAAGGCCCCCGGCGTGCCGGGCGCGCGCGGGAGCAACGCCCTCAGCGCGCGCCGCCGTTGACGTACAGCGTCTGCCCGCTGACGTAGGAGGCGTCGTCGCTGGCCAGGAACGCCACCACCGCGGCGATCTCCTCGGGCTGCCCCACCCGCCGCAGCGGCGTGCGCTCCGCGGCCAGGCGCTGGTGCTCCTCGGCCTCGGCGCCCACCCGGGCGGCGGTGGCGGCCGTCATCGCGGTGGCGATGTAGCCGGGCGCGACGGCGTTGACGTTGACGTTGAAGGGGCCCAGCTCGATGGCCAGCGTCGCGGTCAGGCCCTGGATGCCGGCCTTGGCCGCGGCGTAGTTGGCCTGCCCGCGGTTGCCGAGCGCGGAGCGGCTGGAGAGGGAGACGATCTTGCCGTAGCGCTGCTCGACCATCCGGCCCTGGGCGGCCTTGCAGCAGTTGAACGCGCTGGTGAGGTTGACGCTCAGCACCGCGTCCCAGTCCTCCTTGCCCATCCGGAAGAAGAGGTTGTCCCGGGTGATCCCGGCGTTGTTGACCAGGATGTGCAGCCCGCCCAGGTCCTCGGCCACCCGCCCGAAGACCTCGCCGACCGCGTCGAAATCCGCCACGTCGCACCCGTAGGCGCGGGCCACCCCGCCCGCCGCGGTGATCGCCTCGACCGTCTCCTTGCCCCGCTCCTCACCGAGATCGACCACGGCCACCGCGGCCCCCTCGGCCGCCAGCCGCCGCGCGGTGGCCGCCCCGATCCCCTGGGCACCCCCGGTCACCACGGCCACCCGCTCACTGAACCTCGCCACGACGCCTTCCCTTCTCTCCCTGCGACGCCCCCGCCCCGCCACCGCGGCGGGACGGGCCGTTCACGACTCAGTCCCGCTCCACCAGCGCCGCCGTGCCCTGGCCCACGCCCACGCACATGGCCGCCAGGCCGCGGCGGGCGCCCGTGCGGGCCATGCGGTGCAGGAGCGTGGTGAGGATGCGCGCGCCGGAGCAGCCCAGGGGGTGCCCGAGCGCGATCGCGCCCCCGTCGGGGTTGACGATCTCCTCGTCCAGGCCGAGTTCGCGGCGGCAGGCCACCGCCTGGGCCGCGAACGCCTCGTTCAGCTCGGCCGTCTCCACGGCCTCGATCCGCCGCCCGGTCCGCTCCAGAAGCCGCCGCGTGGCCGGCACCGGGCCGATGCCCATGACGTCGGGGTGCACCCCCGCGCTCGCCCCGCCCGCCCAGCGCCCCAGCGGGTCCACGCCCAGCTCGCGCAGCGCCGTCTCGCCGACCAGCAGCAGGCCGGCCGCGCCGTCGTTCATGGGCGAGGAATTGCCCGCCGTGACCGTGCCGCCGGCCCGGAAGACGGGCGCGAGGGAGGCCAGGCGTTCCGCCGAGGTGTCCTCGCGGATCGCCTCGTCCGCCGTCACCCGCACGCCGTCCGGCCGCGTGACCGGCAGGAGTTCGGCGTCGAAGTGACCGTTCTTCCGCGCGGCGGCGGCCCGTTGCTGGCTGCGCAGCGCGAACGCGTCCTGGTCCTCGCGGCTCACCCCGTACCGCCCGGCCACCTCCTCGGCGGTCTCGCCCATGGCCAGCACGCCGTGCAGCTCCCGCATCCGGGCGTTGGTCATCCGCCAGCCCAGGCGCGTGTCGTAGGTCTCGATGCCGCGCGGCAGCGCCTCCTCCGGCCGCGGCAGCACGAACGGCGCCCGGCTCATCGACTCCGAGCCGCCCGCGAGAACGATCTCCGCCTCGCCGGAGGCCACCGCCCGCGCCGCGCTGGTGACGGCCTCAAGCCCCGAGGCGCACAGCCGGTTGACCGTCGCGCCGGGCACGGTGTCGGGCAGCCCGGCCAGCAGCACGGCCATCCGGCCGACGTTGCGGTTGTCCTCTCCGGACTGGTTCGCCGCGCCCCAGTACACGTCGTCGATCCGCGCCGGGTCCAGGGCGGGAACGTCCGCCAGCAGGCCGCGGACGACGGTGGCGGCGAGGTCGTCGGGCCGCACGGTGGACAGCGCGCCGCGCAGCCGCCCGATCGGCGTCCGGCGGGCGGCGAGGAAATAGACCGGCCGCATCTGGCATCAACTCCCGTGAAGACGGTGGTTATTCGGGGGCGCCGGGCCCGCGCCTCAGAACGCGCTGAGCCCGGTCTCGGCCCGCCCGATGATCAGCTTCTGGATCTCGCTGGTCCCCTCGTACAGCGTCATCACCCGCGCGTCCCGCAGGTACTTGCTGACGGGGTACTCGTCGATGTAGCCGTAGCCGCCGAAGACCTGGAGGGCCTTGCTCGCCGCCCGCACGGCCGCCTCGCTCGCATAGAGCTTGGCGACGGAGGACTCCGTGGCGAACGGCTGCCCGCGGTCGATCAGGTCGGCCACCCGCCAGGTCAGCAGCCGCGCCGCGTCCGTCTCCACCCGGATGTCCGCGATGTGCTGCTGCACGAGCTGGTGTTCGCCGATCGGCTTGCCGAACTGCTCGCGTTCCCGCGCGTAGGCAACGGCCGCCTCCAGGCTGGCCCGCGCGATCCCCACACAGCCGGTGGCCACCGACATCCGGCCCTTGGCCAGCGCGGTCATCGCCACCCGGAAGCCCTTGCCCTCCTCGCCCAGACGGGCCGAGTCCGGCACGCGCACACGATCGAAGCTCAGCTCGGCGGTGGGCTGCCCGCGCAGGCCCAGCTTGCCGTGGATGGGCCGCCGCTCGAAGCCGGGCACGTCCGTGGGCACCAGGAAGGCCGTGACGCCCTTGGCCCCGGGGCCGCCGGTGCGGGCGAAGACGAGGGCCACGTCCGCCCAGGTGCCGTTGGTGATGAAGATCTTCGAGCCGGTGATCAGCCAGTCGCCGCCGGACTGACGCTCGGCGCGCGTGGCCAGGTTCCCCGCGTCGGAGCCGGTGCCGGGCTCGGTCAGGCCGAAGCAGGCGATCAGCTCGCCGGAGCAGATGCCCGGCAGCCACCGCCGCTTCTGCTCCTCGGTGCCGAAAGCGGCGATCGTCTTGCCCACCAGGCCCAGCGAGACGGAGACGATGCCGCGCACGGCCGAGTCGCCGCGCCCCAGCTCCTCCAGCACCAGGCAGTAGGCGAGGTGGTCGCCGCCGGAGCCGCCGTACTCCTCGGGGACGGTCAGGCCGAGGAAGCCGACCGAGCCCAGCTTTGCCACGATCCCCCGGTCCACGGCCTCGGCCCGGTCCCACTCGGTCGCGAACGGAACGATCTCGCGATCGGTGAAGTCGGCCGCCAGCCGCTGGGCTGCGACCTGCTCCTCTCCCAGGGCCAGGTCCACGGGGACCACCTCCGGTCCATAAAACTACCGCTGCAAGTTTTAATGACCCTACACAGCGATCCCCGTGCTTGGATAGGGCGGACGCCACACCCGCTCGCCGGAGGCGGACGCCACCCGGGCGCCCGCCCCGCGCCGCCCTGGAGGAACGATGGGCCGCCCGCGCCAGCCGCTGCTCAGCCGCGAACGGATCACCGCCGCGGCCCTGCGGATCGTCGACGCCGAGGGCCTGCCCGCGCTCACCACCCGCCGCCTGGCCGCCGACCTGGGGGTCAGCGGCCCCTCCCTCTACAACCACTTCGCGACGATGGACGAGATCGTCGACGCGATGGCCGACGGCGTGCTCGACCAGGTCGACATCTCGATGCTCGGCCGCGACCCCTGGGCCGAGGCGCTGCGCGCCTGGGCCCGCTCCTACCGCGCGGCCCTGGCCGCCCACCCCCACCTGGTCCCGGTCCTGGCCCGCGGCCCGGGCCGCCGCCCGGCCGGCCTGCGCCTGGCCAACGCCGTCTTCGGCGCCCTGATCCAGGCCGGCTGGCCCCGCGCCCAGGCCACCCGCATCGGCGCCCTGATGCGGTACTTCGTCACCGGCTCGGCCCTGGCCTCCTTCGCCACCGGCTTCCCCACCGACGCCAGCCTCTACGCCGCCGACTACCCCCACCTCGCCGAGGCCCACCTGATGGCCGGCCACCAGCGCCGCATCGACGAGGGCGCCTTCGAAACGGGCCTCACCGCCCTCCTGGACGGCCTCACCACCCAGTACGAACGCCTGCCCTGACGCGCGTCGTCACCTCCCGGCGCGGCGCCTACTCCCCCACCCCGGCGGCCACGCCGCGAAACGCCCGCAGCGCGGCCTCCAGGTCCCCGCGCGCCGCGTCGTCCTCCGGCAGCGTCGGCAGGTGGGCGGCGGCGAACGCCTCGGCCGCCCGGCCCACCTCGCGCAGCGCCTCCCCGGCCGGCGACTCGTCCAGCACCTGGCCCCCCTGGGCCGTGACCAGCCTCCCCTCCCGGGTCAGCGTGAAGTCCAGGGTGAAGGAGGAGTCGGCGCCCACGAACTCCCGCCGAACGGCCTTCCCCGGCCTGCGCCCCGCCACCAGCGCGCGCAAGGTGTCCAGCAGCTCTGCGACGGCGAGGTGGATCATCATCCCCTGGTCCGGCCGGTGTCCGCGCGAGGTCGCGGCCCCCCAGTTGCCCTCGACGTCGATGTCCCCGAGGTCGAACCCGGAGGCCGGCGGGGGCCGGCCCTCGCGCACGCTGAACTCGATCCGCATCGCTACGGGAGGCTCCTGCCCACGGGGCTCACTCCCCGTCCGGGGCCACCGTCCAGGACTCGGAGTCCCGGGGCGGCGCCGGCCGTGGGGTCCAGGAGGAGCGGTCGGCCGACTCCTCCCAGTACGGGACGTCGCCGTAGTACAGGCCGAACGCCCAGTGCTCGGGCAGCTCGTGACAGATGACGTCCGGGTAGGGGGCGAACTCCTGGTCCTTGAACGCCTCGTTGACCCGCGCGACGGCCTCGGCCCGGGAGATCCCGAACTCCTCCACCATCACCTCCGCGATCTCCCCGAAGTACTCCTGCATCCCGGCATCCCCGGTGGCCATCAGAAACTCCGCCACGGCTCTCTCCGGCTCCTCGCTCACTGCGCTGTGCTTACTGAAGGGATCGGTGCTCACTGAAGGGACCGGTTGAACAGGCTCGCCGCGTCCGGCGAGAAGATCGCGATCTGGTGCCCGCCGAAGACCGGATCGGCGCCCCGGCGCAGGAACGGGCCGACGTTCAGCAGCATGGGGCCCTCGACCATGTCGTAGTTGTGCATCGCGCCGCCGTTCCTGTGGTGGCGGATGAAGTCTGCCAGCTCGTCGCTCGGCCCGTCGAAGAGGCGCCGGTTGAAGGAGTCCAGCTCGCTGCGCGGCACCCGGAAGTGCAGCACCGCGGGCGTGTCCCCGTTGCGCCCGGCCAGCCGCTGCGCCCAGTCCTCGGCCTGGCGGCGGCTGTTGGTGACGTAGAACCCGCCGCGGCCGAAGTCCATGTTGCGGGTGCTGTAGGCCAGGTCGATGCCGTTGGCGCGGATGTTCGTCGCCGCCGCGCCGAACGTCCCGTGGTAGAGGTCGACCATGCACGGGGCCAGGCCCAGCGGGTCGGCCCACGTGTGCGGGTTGTGCGGGTAGACGTGCGGATTCGGCGCGGGCGTCAGCCCCAGCGGGTCGGGCGTGAGGTAGCGCGCCGTCTCCGGGTCGTAGTACCGGTGGACGTTGTAGTGCAGCCCGCTCTCGGCGTCCGCGTACTGGCCGGGGAAGCGCAGCGGGGTGTCCGCCGCGCCCGCCGGGGCGCCGGGGACGCGGCCCCACAGCGTGGCGCCCAGCTCCCTGACCACCTCTCCCGCCTCGTCGACCATCCGGGTGGGCGTGCCCACCAGGTCGGTGATGAGGGCGTAGAACCGGCGGTCGATCTCCTCCTGCGGCACCCGCGCCAGGCCGCCGCCCGGCGCGTGCCCCTCGATCTGCGCCAGCGGCGCCAGGCCGTTGAACTCCCAGGTCAGGCTGGACGTTTCCCCGCCCGCGCCCTGGCCCAGGCCTGCGCCCCGGTCCACGCTCGCGACCTCGCCCGCGGTCCCCTCCGGGCCGACGCCGCCGATCTGCTCGATGAGCTGCGTGCCGGACCAGACGAACGCGGTCCACTCGGCGGTGGTGCCGTCCCCGGCCACCCGCCGCTTTCCGATCCGCCGCCCCAGCGGGTCGTAGCGGTACTCCCAGCGGGCGCCGTCCGGCGTGGTCACCGAGGTGAGCCGGTCCTCGGCGTCCCAGGTGTAACGCCACTCCTCCGGCCTCTTCGACAGCCGCGCCCGGCGGCGCACCACGATCCGGCCCGCCGCGTCGTACTCGTACCGGGTACGGCCCGCGCCGGTGATCCGGCCGCCCTCGTAGGCGCGTTCGCCGGTCGCGTCCTGCCCGCCGTACGCCGCGGGCCACCGGGCGTGGGTCTGGTTCCCCGCCACGTCGTACGCGTACGCCTCGGGCCCCGTCGGCGCGTCCACGGCCACCACGCGCCCGGCCGCGTCCAGGCGCAGGCCCGTGGTCCCGGCGGCGGAGTCGGCGACCGAGGTGAGGCAGCCGTCCTCCCGGTAGCCGAACTCCCGGCGCGCGACGACCCGTTGTCCCAGCACCACGGACTGCCCGGTGAGCGTCCCGGCCGGGCCCCAGCGGTGCTCGACGACCGGTCCTGCCCCGATGCGGCGCCGGGTCTCGCGCCCGGCGGCGTCGCGCTCGAAGGCGATCTCCCGCCCGGCGGAGGTGAGGCGCGCCGGGCGCCCCGCCGCGTCGTAGGACCACAGGCTCTCCACGCCGGCCGGGGTACGGCGGCGCACGGGCCGCCCCATCGCGTCGTACGCGTAGGCGGTGGTGCGGCCGTTGACGGTCTCGGCCAGCACGCGGCCCAGCGGGTCGCGCTCGATCAGCAGCTCGGCCTCGGGGCTGACCGCGCGCACCAGCTGCCCGGCGGCGTCGTGCTCGAAGGTGGTCACGCGGCCGTCGCTCTCCTGGCGGACGACCTCGCCCATGGCGTTGCGGTGCAGGACGACGCGCTGGCCGGCGGCGTTGACCCGCTCGGTCAGCTGCCCCGCCGCGTCGTAGCCGTAGCGGACCACGCGGCCGTCGAAGTCGGTCTCGGCGACGAGGTTCCCGGCCGCGTCGTGGGTGTAACGCCACGTCGCGCCAAGGGCGTTGGTCACGGCCGTCAGCCGCAGCTCGGTGTCCCGCTCGTAGCGGGTGAAGGAGCCGTCGGAGCCGGTCCGCGTGGCCGGCAGGTCGAAGGGGCCGTAGGCGTAGGCGACATGGGCCCCGGCGGGGTCGGTGTGGCTCAGGCAGTTGCCCTCCGGGTCCCAGGTCCAGGTCTGGACGGTGCCGTCCGGGGCGACGTGGCGGGCGGGCTTGCCTTCCGGCGTCCACTCGGTGCGGCTGACCGCGCCGTCGGGTCCGGTCTCCTCGGTGATGCGGCCGAAGGCGTCGTAGGCGTAGCGGGTCACCGCGCCGTCCGGCGCCTCCACGGCCAGAGCGAGGCCGGCCGCGTCGCAGGTCACCCGGGTGACGTGGCCCAGCGGGTCGGTGACCGCGGCGGGGGCGCCGCGGTCGTCGTAGGCGTAGCGGACGACGCCGCCCAGGGGGTCGGTGACGGCCGTGCGGTTGCCGGCCGCGTCGTACTCCCGCAGCCAGCGCGTCCCGTCCGGCTCGGTGACCTCGGTCAGCAGGCCCGCGTCGTTGTACGTCATGGCCAGCCGCGCGCCGTCGGGCCGGGTGAGGACCACGGGGTTGCCGCGGTCGTCGTAGGCGTGGCGGGTGGTGTTGCCGAGCGGGTCGGTGAGGCTCAGCAGCCGGTCGTAGCGGTCGTAGGCGCGGTGGACGGCGGCGCCCGACGGGCCTGTCTCGGTGAGGAGTTGGTAGCAGTCGTTGAACTGGTAGACGGTGGTGTGGCCGAGGGAGTCGGTGAACTCTGTCCGGTAGCGGTCGGGTTCGTAGGCGATGGTGCTGGCGAGAACGCCATCCGTGCCGTGGGTGGCCACGCACCGGCCGTCCGCGTCGTACGTGTAGTGGTAGCGGGTGCCGTTGCGGTCCTCCCAGCCGGTGAGGCGGTGGGCCTCGTCGTAGGACAGACGCAGGGGCAGGCCGCTGGAGTTGACGACCTCGGCGAGGTTGCCCCGCTCGTCGTAGCCGTACCGCAGCAGGACGGGCTCGCCGGGGGCGCTGAGCAGGCGCAGCGCGGTGACGCGGCCCTCCTGGGTGGAGACACCCACGCGGTAGCCGCCGTCGTGGACGACCTCGGCCGGGGCGCCGTCCTCGGCGTGGAGGATCCGGACGCGGTTGCCGTTGCGGTCGGCGATCGCGATGAGCGGGAGTTCGGCGCCGGGCCCGCCGGAGCCGCCCGGCCCGCCCGGCACCCGGCCGAAGTGCAGGGTGCGGCCGGTGTCGGGCTGGTGCACGGTCATCGGCGCGTCGGGGCCGCCGTCCCGGCTCAGGCCCCAGCGCGGGCCCTCGACCGGCAGCACCGGCTCGCCGGGCAGCGGGAGCGGGTAGTGCAGCAGCATGCCGTCCTCGGTGAACAGCTCCACGCCGTACTCGCCGAGGATCAGCCGCTGGTCGAGGGTGGAGGCCCAGGAGGGACCGAAGAGGCGGCCGGCGGCGACGGACGTGCGGTGGCTGCGGGCGAGGACCAGCGGCAGCGTTCCGGGCAGGCGGACGTCGGTGGCCTCCGTGACGACCTCGCCGGTGGCCATGTCCACGGGGTCGGTGCGGCAGAAGAGCCGCTGCATGCCCCGCCCCAGGCCCCGGATGGACTGCCCCAGGCCGCGCACTCCGGCGGAGATGCCGCGCAGGCCGGTGGTCGCCAGCCCGCGCAGCCCCCGCGCCAGTCCGCCCAGGGTCGTCAGGCCGCGCATCCCCGGAATGCAGTCAAGTGCCGCAAAAGCCACATCCCACAGGGTCGCCCGGCCGTTGGCGTAGTCGATGAGGGTGTCCGCGAGCACGACGAGCGCGGCGGCCAGGACGACCCAGGCGAGGGGGCCGCCGATGATGAGGACCACGATGCCGAGGACGGCGACGATGGCCTTGCAGATGTCGACGATGGTGTCCCAGTTGTCGACCACCCAGTCGATGGCCCGCTCCCACCAACTGCGGTTCTGGATACCCGCGTCCGAAGCCTCGTCGATGCCCTGAGCGCAGGTGCGGGCGGCCTCCTCCCGCATCTCCAGGGCCTGGCGGGCGAGCTCGCGGGCGGCCGACAGGTCGGCCTCGGCGTTGTCCACCCGCGACTGGGCAGCGGAGGCGGCCTGCTGGGCGGCCTGGTGGTCGCGGACGGCCTGGCGGACCTGGGTTTCGTCGGGGGGCTCGGGGGCGTCCTCCTGGTCGCGTTCGTCCTGGAGGCGTTCGGCCTCGTCCCCGGCCCGCGAGACCCAGTCCCGCGCCCCGCTCAGCTCCGTCTGCGCGGAGGACAGGGCCGCCTGCGCGTCGATCGCCCGCTGCAACGCCCGGTCGGCCATGCCCTGCGCGGTCTGGAGTTCCGGCCAGTACCGGGCCAGCGCGTCGGCAGCCATGTCGTACGAGCGCTGGAGCTTGTCCAGGTTCCCCGGCACCCCGTCGAACTCCGCACGGAACGCCTCCGCCGACAGCCCCGCCCACTCCTGCACGGCGCGGTCGGAGGCCATCCCCCGGATACGGCCCAGCGCCTCCCCCACATCGTCCGCGAAGTCCTGCAACTCCTCCGCCAGTTCCCGGATCTCCTCCGGATCCCCCGGCGTCGGGTCCCGGTCCAGGTCCACCGGCGACCAGTCAGACGGACGCGACACGGCCGATCACTCCCCTCGTTCCCCCGCATGGTTCTGCCGCGACGTTACGAGTGCGCACGCCTCCGGACAACGACAGGAATGTCACAGCATGCCCACGAACCCCGGCGCGGCGACGGGACGTTCGCGCCGGGGACGACGGGCGGGGGCGGGGTGGGGACGAGGGGGGATCGCGGGCGTTACGGCTTGCGTGCGACGCCGCCCGCCATCAGGCGGTGGGCCACGGTGAGGGGGCCGTCGACGGGGGCGTCCGGGCGCCACTGCGGGAGGGGGACGACGCCGGGGTCCAGCAGGTCGAGGCCGCGGAAGTAGGCGCCGATCTCGTCCAGCGTGCGGAAGCGGCCGGTGCCGAGGAACTCCATCATCGTCTCCTCCACCGCGCGCGCCTCGGGGCCCGTGTCGCAGAAGTGGGTGACCACCAGGTGGCTGCCGGACGGCACGGCCGCCATGTAGGCGTCGACCACGCCCTGCGGGTCCTCGTCGTCGTGGAGGTGGTGCAGCATGCCGACGAGGAGAACGCCCACCGGCTGCGAGAAGTCGATCAGGCGCCGCACGCCCTCGTGGCCCAGGACGGCCTTCGGGTCGCGCAGGTCCGCGGTGACGACGGTGGTGCGCTCGTTCTCCTCCAGCAGGGCCCGGCCGTGCGCGAGAACGATGGGGTCGATGTCGACGTAGACCACGCGGGCGTCGGGGGCGTGGCGCTGGGCCACCTGGTGGGTGTTCTCCAGGGTGGGCAGCCCTGCGCCGAGGTCGAGGAACTGGCGGATCCCTGCCTCGGTCGTGAGGTGGCGCACCATCCGGCCCAGGACGGCCCGGTTGTACCAGCCCACGTCGCTGATGTGCGGCATCGTCCGGCGGACCTCGTCGGCGACGACCCGGTCCACCGCGTAGTTGTCCTTGCCGCCGAGCACGGCGTCGTAGACCCGCGCGATGCTGGGCCGGCTCATGTCGATCCCGGGTTCCGGCTGCTCCTCGGGCTCCGTCACGACAGATCGCCCCCTTCCGCACGGTGTCCGTGCTCTTACGTGCTGTGCCACGCTCGTTCGTGCGCCGGGTCAGCCTAACTCCGCGTGTCCCCAACAGCCCAGCTACCTGCGGAAGTTACCGGCCGTCAACGAACGGCGGACCCGCCCGGCGCGCCCCCGCGGGCCGTTCATCGCATGGTCCGACCTTCCCCGGAATGCGGTCGCGAACGCCCGGAGACGCGCCGCGAACGGCCCACGGCGCCTTGCGCCGCATTAATTTCCCTCAGCAATAAACTCGCCGCGGAAGTGACCCCGCGCGGTCCCCGGCCGCCCCCGCCCGCCCCGCCCGTCGCGAAAGGACTCCCCATGGCCGACGCCGGCCGCCCCCACGCCCGGCCTGGCCCGCCCGGCTGGCGCGCCGTGGCCGAACTGCTCCGCGCCCCTGCCGCCCTGACCGTCCCCGGCGACGGACTCGCGGGCGCGGCGGCGGCTGGGCGGGCGTTCCACCGGGCAACGCCCCTGCTGACGGCCTCGTCCCTGTGCCTGTACGCGGCGGGCATGGCGCTCAACGACTGGGCCGACCGCGCGGCCGACGCCCGCGACCGGCCCGAACGCCCGCTGCCCTCCGGGCGGATCGCCCCCTCCTTCGCGCTCGGCCTGGCCTGCGGCCTGACCACCGCCGGGCTCGGCCTCGCCGGGGCGGCGGGCGGGCGCCGGGCCCTGGCCGTGGCAGGGCCGCTGGCCGGGGCGGTGTGGGCCTACGACCTGCGGCTGAAGCGGCACCCGGTGGCGGGACCGGCCGCGATGGCCGCCGCGCGCGGCCTGGACGTGCTCCTCGGCGCGGGCCCCGGCCGCCTCGCGCCCGCCGCCCCGGCGGCGGCCCTGATCGCCGCGCACACGGCGGTGGTCACGGCGCTCGGCCGCTTCGAGACCCGCCTCGCGCCCCCGGCCCTGGTCCCCGCGGGGCTCGCCGCCACCGCCCTCATCGCTGCGACGGCGGCCCGCCCAGCCACGCGCCGGGGCGCGTGGCTCAACGGCGCGCGCCCCGCCGCCGCTCGCGCGGCCACCGCCGCCCCCGCCGCCCTCTACGCCCTGCGCTTCGGCGCCGGCCAGCTCGCCGCCGCGCGCCGGCCCCGGGCCGGGACCCGGCCGGCCGTGGCCGCCGGGCTCTCCGCGCTGCTGCCGCTCCAGGCGGCCTGCGCCGCCCGCGCCGGGGCGCCGGGGCGCGCGGCGGCGCTGCTCGCGGGCGTTCCCCTGACCCGTCCGCTGTTCCGGAAGGTGAATCCGACGTGACGCACGACCGCACGCTCCCCGGCCCCGCGACCGCCCCCCGCCCCGCCCCGGCGGATGGCCCCCGCCCGGCCGGAGGCCACCGCTTTGCATACGGCACCAACGGCCTCACCGGCCACCGGCTCCCGGACGCCCTCGCTTTGCTGGCCGAACTCGGCTACGAGGGCGTCGCGTTGACCCTCGACCACGCGCACCTCGACCCCTTCGCCCCCGGGCTGGCCCACCGGACCGCCCGGCTGGGCAAGCGCCTGGCCGACCTGGGCCTGGCCGTCGTCGTGGAGACCGGGGCCCGCTATCTGCTCGACCCGCGCCGCAAGCACGCCCCCACCCTGCTCGACGAAAACCCCGCGCCCCGCCTGGACTACCTGGGCCGGGCCGTCCGCGTCGCCGCCGACCTCGGCGCCGAGGCCGTGTCCCTGTGGAGCGGCGCCGCCCCGCCGGACCTGGGCGAGACAACGGCCTGGGAGCGGCTGCGCGAGGGCTGCGCCCGCGTGCTGGACCAGGCCCAACGGCACGGCGTCACCCTGGGGTTCGAGCCCGAGCCCGGCATGCTGGTGGACACACTGGAGGGCTACGAACGCCTGGCCCGGCTCCTCGGCGATCCCCCCGCCTTCGGGCTGACGCTGGACCTGGGGCACTGCCACTGCCTGGAGGACGCGCCGGTCCCCGACTGCGTGCGGCGGGCCGCGCCGCGCCTGGTCCACGTGCAGATCGAGGACATGCGGCGCGGCGTGCACGAGCACCTCGAATTCGGCGCGGGCGGCATGGACTTCCCGCCCGTGCTGCGCGCCCTGGACGACTGCGGCTACCGGGGGCTGGTCAGCGTGGAGCTGCCCCGGCACAGCCACGACGGGCCCGCGGTGGCGGAGCGTTCGCTGCGGTTCCTGCGCCGGGCAGCGGCATGCTGACCGCGCGGGCGCCCCGGATCAGCACGCTGGCCGGGCTGCGCGAGGCCCTGACCCGCCGGGCCGGGCCGGAGGCCGCCGACTGGCTGGCCGCCGCCACCCGCGAGATCGGCGCCCAGCCCGCCGCGCTGCACCGCCACTTCCCCGAGGCGGGCCGCCGCTGCGGACGCGGCGCCCTCGAACCGGCGGAGGAGACGGACCGCGCCGACCAGGCCGACGCCCCCGCCGAGGCGGACGGCCTGCCCGCCGGCCTCGCCTGGACCGTGGACGACGCCGCCCGCGCCCTGCTGCTGGCCGCCGTCCCCCTGCGCGGCGCCGAGCTCGCGGCCCGAGCCTCCGCCGTCTATCACGAGGGCGACGCGGCCGAACGACGCGGCGTGCTGCGGGCGTTGTCCCTGCTGGACGTCGGCGAGCACGCGCTGCCGCTGGTCCGCGACGCGCTGCGCACCGACGACGCCCGCCTGCTGGCCGCCGCCCTGGGCCCCTACGCGGCCCGCAACCTCGACCCCCACACCTGGCGGCACGCCGTCCTCAAGTGCCTGCACCGCTCGATCCCGCTGGCCGCCGTCGACGGCGTCGTGCGGCGCCGGGACGGCGAGCTGCGCCGGATGGCGTGCGACTACGCCGTCGAACTCACCGACGCCGGGCGCCCGGTGCCCTCCGACCTGTGGTTCCTCACCGGCCACCTGCCCAGGAGCTGACCCGCGATGCGCATCTTCGACCCCCACATCCACCTCACCTCGCGCACCACCGACGACTACGAGGCGCTGCGGGCCGCCGGGGTGTGCGCCGCCGTCGAGCCGGCGTTCTGGCTCGGCCAGCCGCGCACCAGCGTCGGCAGCTTCGTCGACTACTTCGACACGCTGCTGGGCTGGGAGCCCTTCCGCGCCGCGCAGTTCGGCATCCGCCACCACTGCGCGCTCGCCCTCAACCCCAAGGAGGCCAACGACCCGCGCTGCGCCGGGGTGCTGGACCTCCTGCCGCGCTACCTGGCCAAGGACGGCGTCGTCGCGGTCGGCGAGATCGGCTACGACACCATGACGCCGGAGGAGGACAAGGCGCTGGCCGTGCAGCTCGAACTCGCCCTGGCCCACGGCCTCCCCGCCCTGGTGCACACCCCGCACCGCGACAAGCTCGCCGGCACCCGGCGCACTCTCGCCGCCGTCCGCGAGTCCGGCATCCCGCCCGAGCGGGTGCTGCTCGACCACCTCAACGAGTCCACCGTTCGCGAAGTCGCCCCCACCGGCTGCTGGATGGGCCTCTCCGTCTATCCCCACACCAAGCTCGACCCCGAGCGCACGGTGCGGCTGCTGGCCGAGACCGGCACCGACCGGGTGCTGATCAACTCGGCGGCCGACTGGGGCCGCAGCGACCCGCTGACCACCGCCCGCACCGCGCGGGCCATGCTCGACGCGGGCTTCCCCGAGGAGCGCGTCGAGCAGGTCTTCTGGCACAACCCCGTGGCCTTCTACGGCGCGAGCGGGCGGCTCGACCTGTCCGAACCCCCGCCCGTGGCCGCCGAGGAGGGCGACCGGTACCTGGGCAGCTCGCTCGTGCGCGGCGGCTGAGGGCGGGCCCGGGGATGCGCTTCCGCCACCGCGACGGCACGCCCGTCCACCTCGCCTACTGCACCAACGTCCACCCCGCCGAGGACCTTCCGGGTGTCCTGGCCCAACTCGCGGCCCACGCCGAGCCGGTGCGCGAGCGCCTGAACACCGGGCGCCTGGGCCTGGGCCTGTGGCTGGCCCGGGACGCCGCCCGGGCCCTGGCCGCCGACCCCTCCGCCGTGACCCGGCTGGGCCGCGAACTGGCCGTGCGCGGCCTGGAGACCGTCACCCTCAACGGCTTCCCGTACCGCGGCTTCCACGAACCGGTCGTCAAGCGCCGGGTGTTCACCCCCGACTGGACCGACCCGCGGCGCCTGGCCCACACGCTGGACCTGGCCCGGGTGCTCGCCGCGCTGCTGCCGGAGGACGCGGCCCGCGGCAGCGTCTCCACCGTGCCGCTGGGCTGGGGCGCGGGCTGGTCCCCGGCCCGCGAGGAGCGCGCGCTGTTCCACCTGGCCCTGCTCGCGGACGGCCTGGCCAAGCTCGCCGCCGAGACCGGCCGCCGCGTGCGGGTCGGCCTGGAGCCCGAGCCGGGCGCTGCCGTGGACACGGCCGCCGAGGCGGCGGCCCGCCTCGCCGGCCGGGTGGACCCCGAGCGCGTCGGCGTCTGCCTGGACGCCTGCCACCTGGCCGTGGACTTCGAACGCCCCGCCTCCGCCGTCGCGGCCCTGACCCGCGCGGGCCTCCCGGTCGTCAAGGCCCAGCTCTCCGCCGCGCTCCAGACCGACCGGCCGGGGGACCCTACGGCGCGGGCCGCGCTGGGCCGTTTCGCCGAGCCCCGCTTCCTGCACCAGACCCGCGGCCCGGCGCCCTGCGCCCGCTGGGACGACCTGCCCGCCGCGCTGACCGCGCCCCCGGATGCGCCGGGCCCCTGGCGCACCCACATGCACATCCCCCTGCACGCCGACCCCGCGCCGCCGCTGGCCTCCACCCGGCCGGTGCTGGAGGAGACCCTGACCGCCCTCCTGGCCGGCCCGGCCCCCGTCACCGACCACCTGGAGGCCGAGACCTACACCTGGTCCGTGCTGCCCGAGCCCCCGGAGCCCGGCGGCCTCACGGCCGGCATCGCCGCCGAACTCGCCTGGACCCGCGCCCGCCTGCTCGCCCATGGACTGACCGAGGAGCCCACATGACCGGAAAGCGACCGGCCGCCACGGCCCGCAAGGCGAGCCAGGGCCGCCCCCGCCCCCTGCTCGTGCTGAACGTCGCCGCGCTGACCCCGCGCCTGCTGCGCCACATGCCGCGCCTGGCCGCCGCCGGCCGGGCCGTCCCGCTGGACCCCGTCTTCCCCGCCCTGACCTGCACCGTCCAGGCCAGCCTGCTCACCGGGCTCGCCCCGCGCGAGCACGGGATCGTCGGAAACGGCTGGTACTTCCGCGAGCTGGGCGAGATCCTGCTGTGGCGGCAGCACGCCGGCCTCGTGCGCGGCGAGCGCGTCTGGGAGGCCGCCCGCCGCCGCTTCCCCGGCTACCGCGCCGCGAACCTGTGCTGGTGGTACGCGATGGGCGCGGGCACCGACCTCACCGTCACGCCCCGGCCCGTCTACCACGCGGACGGCCGCAAGAGCCCCGACTGCTACACCACCCCGCCCGCACTGCACGACGAACTGACCGAACGGCTCGGGCCGTTCCCCCTTTTCCAGTACTGGGGGCCCGGCGCGGGGATCGCCTCCAGCGAGTGGATCGCCCACGCCACCACCCACGTGCTGAACTCCGCGCGCCCGGACCTGACGCTGGCCTACCT
The DNA here is from genome assembly GCF_031845405.1 of Streptomyces boetiae. NCBI lineage: Bacteria > Bacillati > Actinomycetota > Actinomycetes > Kitasatosporales > Streptomycetaceae > Streptomyces > Streptomyces boetiae. The sequence continues at coordinate 86,329 of NZ_JAVREN010000011.1, read as the reverse complement.
GCCCCATCTGGACTACGACCTCCAGCGGTTCGGCCCCGACGACCCGCGGGCCGCCGCCGCGGCGGCCCATCTCGACCTGATCGTCGGCCCGTTGCTGGACGCGGCGCGGGAGCGGGGCGTGGCCGTGGTGGTGCTCTCGGAGTACGGGGTCACGGCCGTGCAGCGGCCGGTGCACGTCAACAGGGCGCTGCGCGCGGCCGGTTGGCTGTCGGTGTACGCGCAGGCGGGGATGGAGTACCTGGACCCCTGGCGCTCGCGGGCCTTCGCGGTCGCCGACCACCAGGTGGCGCACGTCTACGTGCGGCGGCCCGGGGATGTCGCGGCCGTCCGGGAGCTGCTGGCCGGGCTGCCGGGGGTGGCCGAGGTGCTGGACGCCAAGGGCAAGGCGGCGGCCGGCCTCGACCACGAGCGTTCGGGCGAGCTGGTGGCGGTCGCGGAGGCGGACGCCTGGTTCACCTACTACTACTGGCAGGACGACGCCCGCGCGCCGGACTTCGCACGCTGCGTGGACATCCACCGCAAGCCGGGCTACGACCCGGCGGAGCTGTTCCTCGACCCGGGCGACCCGCTGGTGCGGGTACGCGCGGGAGTGGCGGCGGCGCGCGGGCGGCTCGGCCTGCGCACGGCGTTCCCCGTGGTCCCCCTGGAGGCGGCCTGGGTGCGCGGCAGCCACGGCCGCCTGCCCGAACGCCCGGAGGACGGCCCGCTCCTCATCCTCCCCACCCTCGCGGACGACGAGCCCCAGGACCGCTACCACGCGACGGAGGTCCCCTCCCTCCTGCTGCGCCTGGCGGCCACGCCGCAGGCCGCGATGGTCTCGGCCCCGGCGGTGCCCTCCGGCCCGACACCGGTCGGCACGGCTCCGGCGGGCACGCCGCCGGCTGCCACGGCCCCGGCCGGCACAGCCCCCGCCGCCCCGTCGGCAGCCCCGACGGGCGCGACCCCGACCGACCGGTAGGGTCCCGCCGTCACGGCGGCGACCCCGCCGCCCCGGCCGACCGGTGAGGTCCGGCCGCGCCGGCGGCCCCGGCGGCCACCGGCGCCTGAGCACGGCTCGCGCCCAGGCCCAAAGCCGCCTGCGGCCTCGCGCCGCAGGCGGGCCGCGCTACGCCTTGGGGATGTCGAAGAACTTCGGCAGCGCCGAGGCCAGCCCGATGTCCCCGTTGACCTTCAGCTTGCGGGTCATGAACTGGGTGACCGGGCTCGCGTTCCCGGAGACCAGCCGCAGGAACTCGTAGTCGTTCGCCGTCAGGGTCACGCGCGGCTCGCGCTCGGAGCGGCCCTCGGTGACGGTCACCTTCCCGTCCTTGACCTCGGTCTCGTAGACCACGACCGGGTCGCCGCTGACCTCCCAGCGGATGAGCGCCTTCAGCGAGCCCGCCTTCTCCGGCTTGAACTGCTCCTGCATGCGCTTCACCACTTCGCTGATCACGCGCGTGCGCAGCGCCGAGTCCTCTGCCAGCTGGCTGACCTCCTTCTTCGACAGGCCCTTCACGATCCGGGCGAACTCCTGCGGCGTCACACTGGCGAAGTCCAGCGCGGCCAGGTCGGCGATGTCTGCCATGACGTGCGTCTCCTCGATCCGTCCCGCTATCTAACTGACGAGTAAACTTACCCGGCGATAAATTAGCCGCCCGGACCGGCATTCAGCAAGGGAGCTGCCATGTACGCACGGGTTCTCGGTGACATGCGGAGGGCGAAGAAGCGCGGGGACCTGGCCGACCGTGCGCGGCCCGAGGTGATCCGCGAGGACGGGGTGGTCCGGGAGGTCCGGGTCCCGGCGCTGGTCGAGCCGCCCGCCTCCGGCACCCCCGCCGACATCCCCTTCACCAACGCCGCCGAGGACCCCGCCGCCGTCGTCCTGCGCCGCAAGACGGGCGGGCGCTGGACCCCGGTGACCGCCGCGGCCTTCGCCCGGGAGGTCACCGGCGTGGCCAAGGGCCTGATCGCCTCCGGCCTGGAGCCGGGCGGGCGCGTGGCGGTGATGGCCCGGACCTGTTACGAGTGGGCGGTCCTGGACTTCGCGATCTGGGCGGCCGGCGGGCAGACCGTCCCCGTCTACGCCACCTCCTCCTCCGAGCAGGTCGAGTGGATCCTGCACGACTCCGGCGCCCGCACCATCGTCGTCGAGACGGCCGAGCACGCCGCCAACGTCCCCGGCGGCCTGGACGTGCGCGTGTGGCAGATCGACGAGGACGCCCTGGGGCAGCTCACCGCGCTCGGCAAGGACGTTCCCGACGCCGAGGTGGACGCCCGCCGCACCGCCCTGACGCTGGAGACGATCGCCACCCTCGTCTACACCTCCGGCACCACCGGCCGCCCCAAGGGCTGCGTGCTCACCCACGGCAACCTGCACGCCGAGTGCGCCAACCTGGTCGAGCTGCTGAAGCCCACCTTCGAGGAGGTCACCGGGCAGACCGCCTCCACCCTCCTCTTCCTGCCCCTGGCGCACATCCTGGGCCGCACCCTCCAGATGGCCTGCCTCTCCGCACGCATCGAGATCGGGCACTGCCCCAGCATCAAGCCGGACGACCTGCGGCCCGAACTCGCCGCGTTCCGCCCGACGTTCCTGGTCGGCGTCCCCTATCTCTTCGAGAAGATCCACGACACCGGCCGGGCCACGGCCGAACGCATGGGCCGGGGCTCCTCCTTCGAACGCGCCGACCGCATCGCGGTGCGCTACGGGGAGGCGGCGCTGGCCAAGTACCTGGGCACCGGCCCCGGTCCGGGCTTCGGCCTCTCCGCCGCGCGGCTGCTGTACGACCTGCTGGTCTACCGCCGCATCCGCAAGGCCCTGGGCGGGCGCATGAGTTACGCCATCAGCGGCGGCTCCCCGCTGGACCGGCGCCTGAACCTCTTCTTCTACGCCTGCGGCATCGTGATCTACGAGGGCTACGGCCTCACCGAGACCACCGCCGCCGCCACCCTCATCCCGCCGCTGACCCCGCGCCCCGGCACCGTCGGCCAGCCCATCCCCGGCATGGCGGTGCGCATCGGGGAGGACGGCGAGGTGCTGATCAAGGGCGGCACGGTCTTCGGCTCCTACTGGAACAACCCCGCCGCCACCAAGGAAGTCCTGGACGACGAGGCGTGGTTCGCCACCGGGGACATCGGCGCGCTGGACGCGGACGGCTATCTCACCATCACCGGCCGCAAGAAGGACATCATCATCACCAACGGCGGCAAGAACGTCTCCCCCGCCGTCCTCGAAGACCGCCTCCGCAGCCGCCCCCCGATCGGCCAGTGCATGGTCGTCGGCGACGGCCAGGCGTTCATCGGCGCCCTGGTCACCCTCGACCCCGAGGCCATGGACCACTGGCTCAGCGTCCGCAAGCGCCCCCGCGACACCCCCATCTCCGAGCTTCGCCACGACAAGGACCTCATCGCGGACGTCCAGCGCGCCGTCGACTACGCCAACGAGGCCGTCTCCCGCGCCGAGTCCATCCGCAAGTTCACCATCATCGACGGCGACTTCACCGAGGAGAACGGCCTGCTGACCCCCTCCCTCAAGGTCAAGCGCAAGGCCGTGGCCGAGACCTACGCCAAGGACATCGAGGAGCTGTACGGCGGCTGACGCCACCGGGGGTCAACGCCCGGCGCGCGCCCCGGCGTTCGACGTCCGCCCTGGTCCCGGCCGTTCAACACCCCGAGCCGGCCCGCCGCGCGCCGGGCGGCCCGGCGCCGGGCCCCGCGCCCGGTCCCTGCCCGCGGCGCGCCGCCTGGACCGCCTCGGCCGCCTCCGCCGCCGTGCGGCGCGAGACCATCACCCGGGCCGTACGCCCCGTGCCCGGGTGGGTGACGGCGGCGTGCAGGCGGGCGTTCGCGTCGACGTCCAGCACGAACTCCACCGGCCCGCCGCCCGGCGGCAGCGGGTCCGGCAGGTCGAGCACGGCCAGCAGCCGGTTCCCGGCCGGGGTGCGCGACTCGCCCGACCACAGCCCCACCGCCGAGGTCCCGGGCGGCAGTTCGAGGCCGGCCGAGCGCCGCACGGGTATGGAAACGCCCCGCCGCACCAGCGTGGTCAACTCCCCCGCCCCGCCCGCCGGAACCACCGGTCCGGCCAAGAGCGTGGCCGTGTTCGCGTCCAGCAGCAGGAACTTCCCCTGGAGCCCCGACAGCAGCGCCGCCTGCCAGGCCGCCCCGGCCGCCGCCCCCGCCGGGCCCGTGGTCCGCCGCGGCTCCGTGCCGCCGCAGCGCGCCCGCAGCAGCGCCGCCACGGCCGGCATCCGCCCCGCCTCGCCCGCGATCAGGATCTCCTCCACCTCCCCCGGCCCCGGCCGGTAGTCGCGGTGCGGGTCCATCGCCGCGAAGAGCACGTCGAGCAACGCCCCGCAGCGCGCGGTCAGATCGGCCGTCAGCCCCTCGAACTCCCGCCGGGTCACCGAGTCCACGAGGTCGAAGAAACGCCCGTCGCGGGCGCGTTGGAGAAACGGCACCCGCACCGTCGCCTCCGCCGCCGAGGTCAGCTCGGCCTTGGCCCGCTCCGCGGCCTCCGTCACCCGCCGCACCGCCGCCACGTCCCGCCGCAGGCCCGCCCCGTGCAGCTCCTCGAAGCCGTCGATCAGGCGCCCGGCCAGCCGCTGGTCCCACAGCGCCCCGCCCAGCGCGCCGTCCCCCGCGGTGGCCAGCACGTCGCACACCCCGTCGCCCGCGTCGGCCAGCGTCGCGCCCAGGCTGCCGCCGCCCAGGTCGAAGATCAGCGCCGTGCGCGTCTCGTCCGGCGGCAGCGCCGCGGTGTACGCCAGGGCGGTGGCCACCGTGTCGGCGATCACCCGCGGCACGGTCAGCCCGGCGCGGCCCGCCGCGTCCACCAGCGCCTCGCGCCCCTCGGGCCCCAGGTGCGCGGGCGCCGCGAACACGGCCGACCGCGGGCGTTCCCCCAGCTCGCGCTCGGCGTCGTCCAGCAGCGCCGCGATCAGCGCGGCGGCCAGGTCCTCCGGCTCGTACCGCGCCCCGGCGTGCTCGAACCGCCAGCCGCGCCCCAGCCCCACCGGCACCCGCTCCACCGTCGCGGCCGGGTGCAGCACCGCCCGGTCGCGGGCGGCCTGCCCGACCAGCCGCCGCCCGTCCTCGGTGAACGCCACCACGCTGGGCGTGCGGGTCGAGCCCGTGCGCCCCGGGAGGACCCGCACGCCGCCGCGCGCCGGGTCGAACACCGCGATCGAGGACGCCGAGGCCCCCAGGTCGATGCCCACCGCCACCCTGCTCATGCCGACCAGAGTGGCACGCCGCCCCGGGCCCGGTCAGGCCCCGCGACACCACTGCGGCGCGATCTCCGCCCACTCGCGCTCCCAGCGCTCGCGGCAGCGCGCCTCAAGCCGGGCGCGCGCCCCGTGGCGCAGGCCCACGACCGCGAGGCCGGTGCCGGCCGCGGCGGCGGCGCCCAGCACCGCGCCGCCGGCCCACGCGACGGCGGGCGGCGGCGGCTCGGGCTGCACCCGGCCCTCGCCGTCCACCCAGACGGTCACGCGGGTGCCGGCCGGCGTCCCGGGCCCGAGCAGCGTCCAGCCGGTCCCCGGCGCCCCGTCCTCCCCGGCCCAGCGCACGGAGGCGGGGGAACGCCCGCCGTGCAGGCCGTGCGACTCGGGCACGTCCTCGGTGACCTCGGCCGCGACCGGCCGCAGCTCCTCGGCCTGCCGCAGCATGGCCGAGGCGGCGCCCGTCGCGGTGAGCGCGGCGGCGGCCGGAACGCCCACCAGCAACGCGCCCCAGGCCGCGACCCCGATCCACGCCTCCGCGACATCCGAACGGCGCCGCAGCGGATTGCGCCGCCAGCGCCAGAGCAGAACGGTTCCCTTCCTCTTCATACGCACGGCACGCCTCCCGCCTCGCCCGCGTCCTTGCTACGGCCCTCGTGCGGAAGGAGTACCCGCGCGGCGCGAAACCGAACAGAAGCGGAAATCCCCCCCGGCAGTCGCCGCACATGGCCGCGCGTTACGGCCGCATGGCCGCGCCTTGCGGTCCCGCCGTTCCGATCTACCAGACCACCTGGCCGAGCCGGGAATCTACACCCGCATCCACAACCGTTGAGTGAATCTCAGCGGTTCTCTCGCTGATCTTCTTCCTGCTTCACCCGCGCCGGTGGTGTGGACGGTGCCGATGTCCCCGCGCTCGGTCGCGGACGTCCGCCGGCTCGGCGGCGTCACCCGGGAGAGGGAACTGCCCCTGGCCGTGGAGCGGTTGGACGACCTCGTGCTGTGCGCGAGCGAGCTGATGACCAACGCCCTCAGGCACGGCGGCGGGCTGGACACCGTCTGCGTCGCGTGGACGGAACGGGCCATCAGGGTCGAGGTGTTCGACCGCAGCCCCTCCCTCTCCCGCACGGCCCCGCCCACGCCCGACGCGGAGTGCGGGCGCGGCCTGGTCCTGGTGGCGGCCCTGGCCGACCGCTGGGGCTGGGGCCCCCGCGGCGAGGGCAAGGCTGTCTGGTGCGAGCTGGACGTACCCCAGGCCCGAAGGGGCGAGCACGCATGAGGCAGAACGACAGCGGCGCGGTCGTCGGCGTCACCGTCGACGCGGCGAGCATCCGCCAGGGCGATCAACTGCTCATGGGCGGCCAGGTCTTCACCGTCCGCGACATAAGAGCCCTCCCCCGCGGCGCCCGCCGCCTCGACTTCGGCAGCGGCGAATCCTTTACGATGAGCCCCGCCACGGTCCTCTACGCGATGCGCCGCGTCGACCCACGCCGCCACATCGGCGGGTGAGGGGCGACGTGGGCTTTGCAGAGCTGCGCGAGCGCATGGTGCGGGAGCTGGTGGAGCGCGGCGCGATCGTGTCCGCGGCCGTCGAGGCGGCGTTTCGCGCGGTTCCCCGGCATCGCTTCGCTCCCGGGGTTCCGGCGGCGGAGGTGTACGGCGCGCCGGAGGCGATCTTCACCAAGCGGGCCGAGGGCGGCCGGGCCGTCAGCTCGATCTCCGCCTCGTGGCTGCACGCGCGCATGCTGGAGGCCGCTGAACTGGCTCCGGGCATGCGGGCGTTGGAGATCGGCTCCGGTGGGTGCAACGCCGCGCTCCTGGCCGAGATGGTCGGCCCGGACGGGTCCGTGACCAGCGTGGACATCGACCCCGAGATCACCGGCCGCGCGCGACGGCTGCTGGACGAGACCGGATACGCGCGGGTGCAGGTCCGCACGGGCGACGGCGCGCAACCCCTCGCGGAGACCCCCGCCGAGGGCTGGGACCGCATCGTGGTCACCACCGGGGCCGCCGACCTCCCGGACGCGTGGTTCGGCCAATTGGCCCCGCAGGGGCGGCTGATCGTTCCCCTGCGCTTCCGCGGCCTGTCCCGCACCCTCGCGTTCGCCTGGGAAGGGGAGCATCTGCGCAGCGACACCACCGTGATCTCCGGCTTCCTGGCGATGCAGGGGCAGAGCGCGCACGCGCCACGTTCGGTGCGGCTGGCCGGTCCAGAGGTCCGGCTGGTGGTCGACGAGGGCCAGCCGACCGACGACCGAGCGCTGCGCGGAGCGTTCGCCACGCATCCGAACGAGCGCTGGACCGGTGTGGAACTGACCGGCTCGGAGGGGTTATTGCCCCCGCTGAACGTATGGCTGGCGGGGGCCGTGTCTCCGTACGGGCGGCTTCGTGCGTCTTCCGCGGCGGCGGAACGGGGGCTGGTGGGGTGGGTTCCGAGCATCGGCGCGGGCGCGGTGTGGAACGACGATTCGCTCGCCTACTTGGCGCTGCGCCGCGCACCGGGAGAAGGTGAGCACTAGGAGTTGGGCGCCATCGGCCACGGCCCCGGCGGGGAGGGCGACGCGGCGAGCCTGTCGTACGCGCCTACCGACGCCGAGGCTCGGAGCAGCCCAGCGGCGTGGTCATCGAGAAGCGCAGCGCACGGCTCACCGTGACATGACGACTGGAACGGCAGGAGGTCGGAGCCTCAGAGAGCAGTGATGCGCAGCACCGTCACGGTGATGATGTGGTCGGAGATCATGTAGAGGATCTGCCCTGCGGGGAAGTCGCGCCAGAAGGTGCCGTGGGCGCCCTTCTTGGCGCCGCGGTAGGGATCGTCGCGGATCTTGCTGAGTTCCTTATCGACGGCCTTGCGCGCAGTGGGGGGCAGGGCCCGCAGTTGTTCCTCCGCGACCTGCACATAGCGAAGTTCGTACCTCACGGCGGGTAACTTCCCTCAGGGGGAGGGGAACATGCTCATGTCGCCCGCCTCGATCCGGCGGGCCAAGTCCGCGTCCTTCTCGTTCTGTTCGGGGTTCGCCTCGCGCAAGGCCGTGCCCCACCAGTCGTGGATGACGGCGAGCGGGGCCCGGTGATCGTGGAGCGATTCCGCGCGGGAGAGCGCTCCGGAGAAGTCGAGTTCGAACCGGGCGCGGTCGTCGTCCGACAGTGCCGCGTGGACGGCGGGGCCGGTGCGGTCCACCCAGCGGGTGGGGTCCTGTTGCGGGGGGTGCGGGCGGCGGGTGATCAGCGCGTCCTCGCGGGCGGCGGCCTCGTCCTGCGCGGCCGTCTCGGCCGGGCCGCCGGCCTCCAGCCACCAGCGCCGCACGACCGCGGCCACCGGCTCGACCTCGAACGTCAGCCGGGCCCCGCGCAGCGCGAACGCCAGCTCGTCCCGGAACCGGACCCGCTGTTCCGGTGACAGCCGCGCCCACACCCAGGCGCCGTCCAGCCGGCCAACCGTCTCCCGTTGCTCCACCGGGCGCACCTCCTCGCTCCACGCGAGCACGTAGCGTACCGGCCCGGCCCGGCCCGGCCCGGCCCCTACGGCAGTGCCACGATCCGGTCCATGTGTTCCTCGCCCCACTCGCCCAGGGGGGCGAGGGCCGTGTTGAGGGAGGCGCCGAAGTCGGTCAGGGAGTACTCCACCTTGGGGGGGACCTGGTGGTAGACCTCGCGGTGGATCAGGCCGCTGGTTTCCATTTCGCGGAGCTGGAGGATCAGGATGCGCTCGCTGATGCCGGCGACCGCGCGTTTCAGCTCGCCGAAGCGCAGGGGGCCCTCGCCGAGGGAGAAGAGGATCAGGCCCTTCCACTTGCCGCCCATGACGGCGATGGCGGCGTCGAGTCCGCAGGTGTAGGTCCGCTGGGGCATGGAGGGAAGCGCTCCTCACTGACATGAATGTGGGTACCGAACAGAATTGTAGGTACTTGAGGGAATGTGCGTGCCGTCGCAGGATGAACGGGCGCCGCGCCGCGATCCGTGCGGCGATTCCCCTCGACGATCCGGAGTGACGTATGACCAGGGACACCCCTATGCCCGTGACCGTCATCGGGCTCGGCGCCATGGGACGGGCGCTGGCCGGGGCGTTCGTGCGGGCCGGGCATCCGACGACCGTGTGGAACCGCACGGCGGCCAAGGCCGCGCCGCTGGTGAAGGAAGGGGCGGTGCAGGCCGGGACGGCGGCGGAGGCGGTCGCGGCGAGCCCGCTCGTCGTCGCGTGCCTGACCACCTTCGAGGACACCCGCGCCGCGCTGGAGCCGGCCGCGGCGGCGCTGGCCGGGCGTTCCCTCGTGACGCTGAACAGCGGCTCGCCCGCCGGGGCCCGCGCCTTGGCGGCCTGGGCCACGGGGAACGGGGCGCGGTTCCTGGCCGGGGCGGTCAAGAACGTGCCCTCGGCCGTGGGCGCGGCGGACACGCTGCTGTACTACGGCGGCGACGCGGCGGTCTTCGAGGAGCACGAGGCGACGCTGCGGGTCCTGGGCGGCGACACCGTGTACCTCGGGCCCGAGACCGACCTGGCCGCGCTGTACGAGATGGCGGTGGGCGCGATGCTGCTGCCCGCGCTGACCGGCTTCTTCCAGGGCGCGGCGCTCGTGCAGGCCCGCGGCCTGGAGGCGCGCAGCATGGTGCGGTTCGCCGGGAAGTGGCTGGACATGATCAAGTCCGTGCTGCCGGTCTTCGCCGGGGAGATCGACCGCCGGGACTACAGCGACGGCGCCTCCTCCGTGAACCTCTTCCTCGCGGGGGCGGCCCACGAGGAGGAGGTGGGCCGGGAGGCGGACGTCGACACGGCCTGGCTGGCACCCCTGTACGACCTGGTGCGGCGCGCGGCGGACGCCGGGTACGGGGAGCACAGCATCGCCGCGCTGACGGAGGTGCTGCGGAAGCCGAGGGAAGCGGCCACCTAGCGGACGAGCGCCGCCCGGAGGTCCGAGCGGTGGGCGGCCTGCCACCGCTGGAGGCGGTCCCAGCGGGCCCAGCCGCCGTGGGCGGCGATGGCCTCGGTGAACGCCGGGGAGCCCGCGGCGACTTGGGCGGTGACGAAGGCGCGGGTGCGGGCGGTGGCGGCCTCGATCACGGAGGGGAGGAGCGCGCGGTCGCCGGCCGGGAGGCCGTAGGCGTCGGCGAAGAGCCGCAGGCGCGCGGGCACGTCGAGGTGGTCGCGGCTGGTGACGGCGGCGGACTCGGGGTCGAGCACCGGGACCCAGTAGCGGGCGGCCATGGCCAGGTCCCACAGCGGGCGGCCGGGCGCGGCCAGGTCGAAGTCGATGAGGCCGGCGGCCTCGCCGCCGCGGAAGACGACGTTCTCCAGGCACAGGTCGTTGTGGCACAGCACCGGCCCGCCCTCGGGGTCGGCCAGGTCGGCGGGCCAGGGCACGGACGGGTCGGGGGGAACGGCCGCGGCGGCGTCGTGGTAGCGGCGCAGGAGGCGGGCGACGGAGGCCAGCGCCCCGGGCGCGTGGGACCAGGCCGGGTAGGGCGGGACGGCCACCTCGCCGGGGAGGTAGCTCAGGCGCTCGCGCCCGGCGGCGGGCGGGCCGAGGGGGACGGGGGCGGCGTCGAAGGAGCGGACGCGCAGGGCCCGCAGGTGGGCGTGGAGGGCCAACGCGTGGGGCGGGGCCGGGCGTTCGACCGCCTCGCCGTCGCGGCGGACGGCGCCGGGGTGGCAGAGGCCGCCGGGGAGGGGGTCGTCCGCCTCGGGGAGCGCGTTCATGCGGGAACCGTAACGGGTCTGGTGCGATTGGCCGTTGGGCGGGAAAGGTGAAGATTACGTCCGGTAGCCTGACGGTGCCGAGGAGCCGACGCCTGGGGGATGACAGATGGAGCCGATTTCGCTGGCCGTGCTGGCGGCCCTCGCCGGTGGTGCCGGCGGGGAGTTGGGGCGGCAGGTCTGGCAGGGGCTGTCCGGGATCATCCGGCGGACCGTCAGGGGCGGCGCCGAGGAGGCGGCGCTGGACGCGCTGGAGGAGCGGCCCGAGGACGAGGCGCGGGCCGGGGAGCTGGAGCGGGCCATCCGCGAACGCCGGGCGGCCGACGCCGAGTTCGAGCGCGCGCTGCGGCTGTGGGAGGCACAGTTCCGCGCCACGCTGGACGCCGACCCCGAGGCCGCCGAGGCGCTGCTCGCGGCCGTCGCCCGGCACGAGGGCGCGGAGGACGGCCAGGGCCCGCGCGTGCACAACGACTTCCGCCACGCGACCTTCAACGGCCCCGTCCAGGGCAGCGGCACGCAGCACATCACCTATCAGCAGAAGCCGTAACGGCCGGTTCGCGCATGGCCGGAAAGACCGGGAAGAGCAGCAAGAGCAGTAAGAGCAGCGGCAAGAGCGGCAAGAAGAAGAAGCCCGGCGGGCGGGGGCACCCGGGCAACGACCTGCGCAAGGGCGCGTTCCACGGCCCGGTGCAGGGCAGCGGCACCCAGCACATCACCTACAACGCCCTCTCCGCGCCCGCCTCGCCCACCGCGCTGGACGCCCTGCCGCCCGTCCCGCCCGAGTTCACGGGGCGGGACGAGGACCTGGAGGGCCTGCTGGCGCTCCTCGCCCCGCCCGGCCGGAGCGCCGGCGACGGGGACAGTGACGGGGACGGGGACGGCGACGACCCCGTGCCCTCCACGGCCGTGGTCGCCGGCCTGCCCGGCGTCGGCAAGACCAGCCTGGCCGTGGCCGCCGGGCACCGCGCGCTGGAGGAGGGCTGGTTCACCGGCGTGCAGGTGATCAACCTCCGCGGCTACGACCAGAGTCCGGTGCAGCCGGCCCAGGCCCTGGACGCGCTGCTGCGCTCCCTCGGCGTGCCCGACGCGGGCGTCCCGCCCACCCCGGACGGGCGCGAGAGCTTCTACCGCTCGCGGCTGGCCCGCCTGGCGCGGGAGGGCGAGCGGCTGCTGATCGTGCTGGACAACGCCTCCGACCCCGCGCAGATCCGGCCGCTGCTGCCCGGAACGGCCCACCACCGCGTGGTGGTCACCTCGCGGCACACCCTCATCGGCCTGGGCGCGCGGCTGATCACCCTGCGGACGCTGAGCGTCGAGGGCTCGGTGCGGCTGCTGCGCCGCACGCTGCGGGTGGCCGACCCCGGGGACCGGCGCGTGGAGGAGGACCCGGCCGGGGCCGAGGCCCTGGCGCGCGCCTGCGGGCGCCTGCCGTTGGCGTTGCAGATCACCGGCTCGCTGCTGACCGCCGACCCCGGCCAGCCGCTGGCCGAACGGGCGGGGCAACTCGCCGCGGCCGGGGACCGGTTGTCGGGGCTGGACGACGGAACGCGCACGGTGCGTGCGGTGTTCCGGGAGTCGCTGGAGCGGACCACCCTGCAACAGGCCGAGCTGTTCCGGCTGCTGAGCCTCAACCCCGGCCCGGTCATCTCGACCAAGGCCGCCTCCCTGCTGGCCGACCGCGGCGAGCAGGAGACGCGGGCCCTGCTCGACGCGCTCGCGCTCGCCCACCTGATCGACCGCTCCCCCACCGCCCGCGATCGATGGCAGATGCACGACCTGGTCAGGGACTTCGCCGCCGAGGAGGCGCGGGCGCACGCCGAGCGCAGCCGCGACGCCAGGCGCCGTTACCAGCAGGCGCAACTGCGGCTGACCAAACATTATCTGCGCACCGTCTCCTCGGCGGCCAAGTGGGTCGAGGCCCTGCCTGGCGAGCAGATCGCGGGCCTGTTCGCCAGCCGCGAGGAGGCGCTGAGCTGGCTGGACGAGGAGCAGCCCACGCTGACCGCCCTGCGGCACACCATGCCGCGCGAGGCGGAACTGACGCAGCTCGCCCTGACATTGGCCTCCTACTTCCAGCAGCGGCACGCCTTCGACCAGCTCCACGAATTCGCGGTGATGGCCCGGGACATCGCCCGGGAGACGGGCAACGCCCAAGGCGAGGCGGGCGCGGGCGGACTGATCGCCGGCTGCCTGCTGAACATGGAGCGCCCCGCCGAGGCGCTGGCCGCCGCCGAGGAGGCGGAGAAGCGGGCGCGGGAGGCCGGGATGAGCGAGCTGGTGGCCCGCGCCCGGGACGTGACCGGCGACGCGCTGCGGGCCCTGGGCCGGCACGAGGAGGCGCTCGCGGTCTACCGGGAGACGCGCGACGCGTTCCGGCGGCTCGGCGCGCGGCCGGAGGAGGCGCAGGCCGAGATGGACATCTCGCTGTCGCTGGAGACGCTCAAGCGCTACCCCGAGGCACTGGAGGCGGCGCGGACCTCCCTCGAGCTGCGGCGCGCGCAGGCGGACCCCCCGGGGGAGGCGCGCTCCCTGCTCCAGATCTCCGACTGCCTGCGGGCGCTGCGGCGGCTTGAGGAGGCGCTGGAGGCGGGCGGGGCGGCGCGCGAGCGGGCGGCGGCGGCCGGGGAGGCGGGACTTGAGTCCGCGGGCCTGCGCAGCACGGCCGCCCTCCTGGACGACCTGGGGCGTTACGAGGAGTCCCTGACGGCCGGCGAGCGCGCCCGGGAGCTGAGCCGCGAGCTCGGCCTGCGCTCCGACGAGGCGTACGCGGACCTGAAGATCACCCATGCCCTGCGCGGCCTGGGGCGCCACGAGGAGGCGCTGGCCCGCGCGGAGGCCGTGCGGGAGGCGGGGCGCGAGACCGGCTCCGAGGTGCTGCGGGCCCACGGCCTGAGCGCGGTAGGCCGGGCCCTGGAGGCGCTGGGGCGCTTCGACGAGGCGGTCGCGGCGGCGGAGGAAGCCGCTGCCGTCTGGACGGAGCTGGGCGACGCGGACGGCGTCGCCCGCTGCCGGTACAACGCGGGCACGGCGCTGCGCAACGGCGGCCGGGCGGAGGAGGCGGTCGCGGCGGCCGGGGAGGCGGTGCGCTACTTCGAGGGCTCGAGCGACCTGTTCGAGACCGGGCTGGCCAACGAGGGCCTGGCGCTGGCCCTGGCCGCCGCCGGGCGGGGAACGGCCGAGGTGGCCGGGGCGTGGCGGCGCTCGGCGCAGGCGTACCGGGCGGCCGGGGATCAGCCGGCGGCCGAACGCGCGGAGCGTGCCGGGGAGTTGGCGACCGAGGCGGGGCCGGAGGCGTAGCGGTGGCGAGCAAGAGCGCCAAGGGCGGCGGCGGGAAGAGCGCCAAGAACAGCAAGGGCGGCAAGAACCGGCGCAAGGGCGGCGGTCGGCCGCAGCACAACGACTTCCGCCACGGGACGTTCGCCGGCCCCACCGCCGTCAACGGCCCCCAGTTCAACTACAACGGCCTGGCCGCCCCCGCCACGCCCACCGCGCTGCGCGGACTGTCCGCCCCGCCGCCGGAGTTCACGGGCCGGGAGGAGCAGGTCGGCACGCTGCTCGGCCTGTTCGCCCCGCCAGGGGCCCGCCCCGCGAGGGAAACGCCCGGGGCCGGCGCGGACCCGGCCCCGGCGGCCGTGGTGGTGACCGGCCTGCCCGGCGTCGGCAAGACGACGCTGGTGGCAGCCGCCTGGGAGCGCGCCCGGGAGAAGAAGTGGTTCTCCGGCGTGCAGTTCGTGGACCTGCGCGGCTACGGCCCCAGCCCCGTGGAGCCCGCGCAGGCCCTGGGCTCGCTGCTGCGCTCCCTCGGCGTGCCGGACGCGCACATCCCCTCCGGCCCCGACGAGCGCGCCGGCCTCTACCGCTCGCGGCTGGAGGAGTTCGCGGCCGGGGGCGAGCGGCTGCTGATCGTGCTCGACAACGCCTCCGACCCCGAGCAGGTACGGCCGCTGCTGCCCGGAACGCCCCACCACCGGCTCGTGGTCACCTCGCGGCGCACCCTCATCGGCCTGGGCGCGCGGCTGATCCCGCTGCGCACGATGAGCCCGGAGGGCTCCGTCGACCTGCTGCGCCGCACGCTGCGGGTGGCCGACCCGGAGGACCGGCGCGTGGAGGAGGACCCGGCCGGGGCCGAGGCCCTGGCCCGCGCCTGCGGCTACCTGCCCCTGGCGTTGCAGATCACCGGCTCCCTGCTGACCGCCGACCCCGGCCAGCCGCTGGCCGAACGCGCGGCCCAACTCGCCGTGGCCGAGAGCCGTCTGGGCGACCTCACCGACGGATCGCGTGCGGTGCGCGCCGTCTTCGAGGAGTCCCTGGCCCTGCTCACGCCCCAGCAGGCCGAGTTGTTCCGGCTGCTGAGCCTCAACCCCGGCCCGCAGATCTCCACCAAGGCGGCCTCCCTGCTGGCCGACCGCGGCGAGCAGGAGACGCGGGCGCTGCTGAACTCGCTGGCCATGGCCCACCTGATCGACCGCTCCCCCACCGTCCGCGACCGCTGGCATCTGCACGACCTGCTGGGCGAGTTCGCCGCCGAACAGGCCAGGGAGCACGCGCAGCGCAGCCGGGAGGCCAGGCGCCGCCACCAGCAGGCCCGTTCGCGGCTGATGGACCATTACCTGCGCACCGTGACCTCGGCCGGGAAGTGGCTGAACGCCGGCCCGGACGAACAGGTCGCGGGCCTGTTCGGCAGCCGGGAGGCGGCCATGAGCTGGCTGGACGACGAGCGCTCCACGCTCTCGGCGGTGGCCTACGCCATGCCGGACGACCCGCGGGTGGCCGAGTTCGTCGGGGCGCTGTCCGCCTACTTCGAGGAGCGGCGGTTCTTCGACGAGCTGATCGGATTCGCCACGGTGGCCCGGGACATCGCCCGGGAGACGGGCAACCGCGTGGCCGAGGCGCAGGCGTGGCTGATGATCGGCGGCTCCCAGCACCAACTGGAGCGCGGGGAGGAGGCGTTGGAGGCGGGCCTGGCCGCGGTCCGCCTCGCGCGCGAGGCGGGCAACCGCGAGGTGGAGGCCGCCGGGCAGTTGGTCGCCTGCGGCGCCCTCCAGATGCTGCGCCGCCCCGCCGGGGCCGTCGAGGCGGCGACCGCCGCCCGCGACCTCTACGAGGGCACGCCCAACGGCCACGGCCGGGCGAACGCGTGGGTCTCGCTCTCGGCGGCGCTGCGGGACGCCCGCCGGTTCGCCGAGTCGCTGGAGGCTGCGGAGCGCGCCGTGGCCGTGAGCCGGGAGGTCACCTACCCCGACGCGGAGGCCGACGCGCTGCGCAGCCTGGCCTCGACGCTGAACGGGCTGGGGCGCCACGAGGAGGCGAGGCAGGCGGCCCGGGAGGCGCGGCGCCTGGGGCGCGAGACGGGCAACCTCGACACGGTGGGGCGCTGCTGGGGCATCGAGGCCGAGGCCCTGCGCAAGCTGGGGCGGCACCGGGAGGCGGGCGACGCCGGCCTGGCGATGCGGGAGACGGGCCGCGAGCTGTCCAGCCGGGAGCTGGAGGCCAACGGCTGGCTCCAGATGGGCCTGGCCCTGGAGCACATGGAGCGCTACGAGGAGGCGCTGGAGGCGGCCCGGGTCTCGGCCGGGCTCTGGCGCGACCAGGGCGACGCCGAGGGCGAGGCCATGACCTGGCACAACGCGGCCACGGCCCTCCTCGGCCTGGGCCGCTCGGAAGAGGCCCGGGCGGAGGCCGCACGCGCGGCGGCCTTCTTCGCGGACCTCGGCGACGCGTTCCTGACAGGCCAGGCCCACGAGGGCTACGCCAAGGCCCTACGAGCGACGGCCGCACCCCCCGAGGAGATCACGGCGGCCTGGCACCGCTCGGCGGAGGCGTACGAGGCGGCCAACGCCCCCGACCAGGCCGAAACGGCCCGCCGCGAGGCGAAGGGTCCGAACCGGGACTGACGGGCGTTTGAACACCGGGGCCCGCCCCGGACGTTGCCCAATAGGGACCAACGACAGCGGCAGGCCGCCCCGCGGAGGCTACACGTCCGGCGTCGAAGCCGCCGACAGCGAGGCCAGTTCGGACTCCGTCAGCATCACGCCGCTCAGAGCGAGAAGCGGCGGAAGCTGGTCGGGCGTGCGCGCGCTCGCGATGGGGGCGGCGACGGTGGGCTGGGCCGCGAGCCAGGCCAGGGCGATCGTGGCCGGGGAGAGGGCGCGGTCGGCGGCGATCCGGTCGAGCGCGGCGAGGACGCGGCGGCCACGCTCCGTGGCCAGGTACTCGCCGGCGCGGCCGGACCGCGCCGACTCAACGGGCGTGTCGGGGCGGTACTTTCCGGTCAGGAAGCCGGAGGCGAGCGCGAAATAGGGCATCGCGGCCAGCCCGTTGCGGGCGGCGACGGCCGCGAGTTCGCCCTCGTAGGTCTCCCGGGAGACCAGGTTGTAGTGCGGCTGCACCGCGACGTACCGGGCCAGGCCCTCGCTGTCGGAGAAGGCCAGGGAGGCGGCCAGGCGCTCGGGCGAGATGTTGGAGGCGCCGATCTCGCGGACCTTGCCCGCCTTCACCAGCTCGTCCAGGGCCGAGATGATCTCGGAGACGGGCACGGACTCGTCGTCGAAGTGCGTGTAGTACAGGTCGATATGGTCCGTTCCCAGGCGGCGCAGGGACTCGTCGGCCGCGCGCTTGAGGGTCTCGGCCGCCAGCCCCTTGAAGTCCGGGTGGCCGCCGCCCTTCGTCGCGACCACGATCTCCTCGCGCCGCCCGCGCCGGGCCAGCCACCGGCCGATGATGGTCTCCGACTCGCCGCCCCGGTTCCCCTCGACCCAGGCGGAGTAGACGTCGGCGGTGTCGATGAAGTTGCCCCCGCCGCCCGCGTAGGCGTCGAGCACGGCGAACGAGGCGGCCTCGTCCGCCGTCCAGCCGAAGGCGTTCCCGCCCAGGCACAGGGGCGAGATCGTGAGCGAACCGAGGGTGCGGGGGGCGCGAAGCGGTGCGGTCATGCGCCCCAGGTTAGACCGGCGGCCCTGGCGTCGGGGGGAGGCCGCCAGGGCCGCCGGGGTAGTGCGCGCGACGCGGAGGAACGGCCCCTCAGATCGTCAGGCCCTTGCCGCGGAGCCAGGCCAGCGGGTCGATGGGGCTCTCGCCGGGCCTGATCTCCAGGTGCAGGTGCGGGCCCGTGGAGTTGCCCGTGGAGCCGACGTTGCCGATCGTGTCGCCCGTGTCGACCCGGTCGCCGGGCGAGACGCCCATCGAGGAGAGGTGGCAGTACCACACCTCGGTGCCGTCCTCCAGCTCCACGATCACGCGGTACCCGTAGGAGCCGGCCCAGGCCGCCTCCTGGACGGTGCCGGTGTGGACGTTGCGGATCGGCGTCCCGGCGGGGGCGGAGAGGTCGAGGCCGGTGTGGTTGGCCTGCCACAGCGAACCTGCCGCGCCGAACAGCGAGGAGAGGCGGAAGTCACCCAGCGGCAGCGAGAAGCTCTCGCGCAGCTCACGCAGACGCTCCTCCTCCTCGCGGCGCTCGCGCTCCTCCTCGGCCTGGCGGCGGCGCTCCTCCTCGGCCGCGCGCTCGGCCTCGGCCGCGGCGGCGGCCTCCTCGGCGGCGGCGTCCACGGCCTCGGCGCGGGCCTCGGCCTCCGCCTCGGCGTCCTGGTGGTCGGCCTGGGCGAGAATCCGAGCGCGCAGCGCCTCGCCCGCGTCGGTGACGCCGGCGGCCACGTCGGCGTCGGGCAGCGCGGCCTCGCTCAGCGGGGCGGTGGCCAGCGCGGTGTCGCCGGAGCCCCCCGCGTCGGAGCCGCCGGCCAGGCCGAGCAGGCCGCCGAGCATCGGCACGTCGTCTCGCAGGGTGTCGGCCGCGGCGCCCATGCCGGGAACGGAGGACGCGCCGCCCTCGTTGGCCGTGGCCATGCCGCCGGCGCCGACCGCGGCCATCACGCCGACGCCCAGCACGGCGCGGCTGCGCGCTATCGTGCCGCCGCGCTGGCGGGCGACGCGGTGCCGGCCGCGCACGGGGCGGATCGATTCGGCGCTGGGGTTCCACTCCGCGTAGGGCTCCTCGGCGGAGACGGAGGGGCCGAAGTAGTCGGGGGCGGAGGCGAGGTCCGCGAAGGCGGAGGAGGAGCCGGGGGCGGGAACGGCCGCGAGCGTGGTGGTGGCCGGGTCCTCGGCGGTGGCCTCGTCGCCGGTCCGCGGCGCGGCCTGGGGGAGCGTCAGTCCGGGCGCCGCGGGAACGGCCGCCTCGGAGGGGCCGGAGACGGCCGGGGCCGTCGGGACCTCGGCGGGACGCGCGTAGGAGGCGGGCGCGGTGCGACCGAAGGGCGCGAAGCTCGCGGTGTCCGTGAGCGCGTCGCTCGACGCGTCGGGCCGGCCGAACGCCTGGGGCTGGGCGAACGCGGCTGGCTGGGCGAACGTCGCGGTGCCGGTCGCGCCGGGGAAGCGGGAGAGGTCGGAGAAGCCCGGGAAGGCCGGGGCCGCCTGGTGGGCCGCGGCGGCGGCCGTGCGGGCCGCACCGCCGTGCGCGGGGTCCTGGCCCCCGAAGCCGTACCCGTCCAAGGGTCCGTACGGGGCCGGATACGCGTCCTCACGAGGTGAGGCATGCGGGTTCAACGCCACGGGGGCGCTCTCCTTTCCTTCCTCTCGCCTACCGGGTTAGCTGACGGGTTCGGAGCAGGAAGGTCCCCTACGAGCGGCCGGCCGTGGGTGGCAGCCGGCGGTCCGATTCACCCCACGTGGTGGTTCCCCGGTTCCTTTGGTGCAGTTGTTTCGCACGCGCCGGATTCGGCGACGGAGCACGGTGCCGTCTCTTGCGACGGCGGTGACGACCGCGCTGCGTTATCGAACGTTAATAGACGACCGGCTCCGATTCCAAGTGGTCGGGGGAAATAAGCGCACCCGCTGACCAGGATTTTCAGCCAGCAAGCGCGCCAAAGCGGGCATAACAGCGACCTTCTGTCTGCGGATGAGTAGCTGACGGTGCGTCAATTGTTATGCCGGTGAGATCCCGCGCTCACCCCTCGTGTTCTTTCCCGGGCGCACCGTACGCCTCGCGCGCCTCACGGGCATCGTAGGCGGCGCGCGCCGCGACGATCTCCGACTGGTGCCGCTCGGTCCAGGCGACGAGCGACTGGATCGTGGCGTGCAGGGTCGAACCCAGGGGCGTGAGGGCGTAGTCCACGCGCGGCGGGACGGTCGGGTGCACGGTCCTGCTGACCAGGCCGTCGCGCTCCAGGTGGCGCAGGGTGCGGGTCAGCATGCGCTGGCTGATGCCGTCGATCTCGCGGCGCAGCTCCGTGAAGCGCAGCGACTCGCAGTCCAGCAGGGCGATGACCAGCAGGGACCACTTGTCCGCGATCCGGTCCAGGATCTGCCGGACCTCGCAGTCCTCGCGCACGTCCCACTGCTTGACGTCGTAGGGATAGTCGGCGACGCAGTCGGCGGTGTCCTCCCCGGCCGGGGCCGCCGGGGCCGGGGCCGTCACGGTATCCCGCATGTGCCCGGGGGACTTCAAAGTGCCTTCTTCCATGCGGGAATGGTTCCCCATGATGCTGTCGGTTACAAGAGGGAACCAACTCTGACCTGCGTCAGAGCCGCCACCACCTGAGGGGAAGCCGTCATGTCCGCACGCGGTTGGGGGATGCTGCTCGTGCTCTGCGGAGCCATCTTCCTGGAGGGGATCGACGTGGCCATGCTGAACGTGGCCCTCCCGTCGATCCGTTCCGATCTCGGCCTGGCCACCGGAGAATTGCAGTGGGTGATGAGCGCCTACGTCCTCGGCTACGGCGGCTTCATGCTGCTGGGCGGCCGGGCGGCCGACCTGTTCGGGCGGCGCCGGATGTTCCTGACCTGGCTCGGGGTCTTCCTCCTCTTCTCCGGCCTGGGCGGGCTGGCCACCGAGGGCTGGATGCTGATCGCCGCGCGCTTCGTGACGGGCGTGTCCGCGGCGTTCATGACCCCGGCAGGGCTGTCGATCATCACCACCCGCTTCCCCGAGGGCCCGCAGCGCAACCGGGCGCTGCTCATCTACTCGGGCACGGCGGCCGGCGGCTTCTCGCTCGGCCTGGTGATCGGCGGGCTGCTGGCCTCGATCAGCTGGCGCTGGGTCTTCTTCGCGCCGGTCGTCCTCTCCTTCCTCATCCTCATCAGCGCGCTGGCGCTCATCCCGCGCGCGGAGCACGACCGCGAGCCGGACCGCGAGCCGACGGAGACCGGGCGCTCCCGGGCCGGCCGGGTGGACGTGGCCGGCGCGGTGCTGGTGACCGGCGCGATCCTGCTGCTGGTGCTGGCCGTGGAGCGGGCGGCGCACGCGAGCGCCGGGCGCACGGCCGCGACGCTCGCGGCGGGGTTCGCGCTGGTGGGCGCGTTCGTCCTGGTGGAACGCCGGGCCGCGGCGCCGCTGGTCCGGCTGGGCATCCTGCGGTCGGCCGCGCTGGTGCGGGCCAACCTCGCCGGGCTGCTGCTGGCCGCCGCCTTCTTCGGCTTCCAGTTCGTCGCCGTCCTCTACCTCCAGGAGCTGCGCGGCTGGTCCACGATGGAGACGAGCCTGGCGATGCTGGTGCTCGGCATCGACGCGGTGCTCGCGCCGCTGCTCACGCCCCGGCTGGTGGAGCGCTTCGGCGGCACGCGGGTCATCCTGGGCGGGCTGCTGATAGCGGCGCTGGCCTACGCGCTGTTCCTGCCGGTGGGCACGGACACGGTCTACCTGGCGATGTTCCCGACGATGCTGCTGGTGGGCGTGTCCTTCGCCTTGGCCTACGGGCCGCTGACGATCGCGGCCACGGACGGGATCGACGAGTCGGAGCAGGGGCTGGCCGGCGGCCTCCTCTACACCAGCTTCCAGTTCGGCGCGGCGCTCGGCCTCTCCCTGGCCACGGCCGTCAACGTCGCGGTCGCCGGCGAGGACTCCGGCCACGGCCCCACCCCCGCCCTCCTCGACGGCTTCCAGGCGGCCCTCCTGGTCCCCCTGATCGCGGCCCTCCTGGCGGCGGCGGTGATGGCGACGGGCCTGCGGCGCGCCGCGCGCGGCGGGAGCGTGCACGGCGCGACGCGCCTTGCGGGCGACGCCCCGGCGGACGCGGCGGCGCCCGCGACGGCGGGGCCGGCCCGCTGACGGCCGCGTCCGCCGGGCGGTGCCCGACGCGCCGCCCCGGCTGGGCAAGCAGCCTCGGCGGCGCCCGCCCCCGACGCCCGGCCTCCCCGCCGAGCGCCGGGGGCCCCGCGCAGGCGCCCGGGCCGCCCGGGCCGCCCGGGCGACGCTCCCCGGAACCCGCCCCAGGCCAGACGCGCAGCCCCGCGCGGCGGGCACGCGCAACCCGCCCCGTTCCCCCGGGCCCGCCGCAGGCGAGAGACGTCCGCGGCCGGGCCCCTCGGCCCCGCAGCCCGCGCCCGGCGCAGCCGAGCACACAGAATCCGCGCGCAGCGCCGAGAGCCCGCCGCGGGCGAGACGGCCAGCCCCGCGCGGCCGAGCGCCTGGCGCGGAAGGCGGCGCGTTCCCCCCGGCCCGCCCCGATCAAGGCCCGGCTAGGGCCCCCGCACCCCCGTCGACGGGTGGCGGAGGGCCGTTTCCGCCTCCGGGACCGGGTGGTAGACGTCGAGGAGGGCCATGTCGTCCTTCAGGCGGCCCTGGGTGTGGGCGACCACGTCGTTCACCAGGTGGTCGACCAGGGCCGTCGGGCCGGGGAAGATGTGGCCCTCCAGGCAGCGGACCGGGTCGAAGAAGGTGCCCTCCGGGTCGCGGGCCTCGCTCACCCCGTCCGTGTAGAGGAAGAGGTGGCTGCCGCTGGGAAAGTCCGCGGTGAACAGCAGTTCGGGCCCCGGCACCAGGTCCCCCAGCCCCAGCGGCAGCGCCGCCTGCCGCCCGCTGAGGAAACGCGCCTCCCCGCCCGGCCCCAGCAGCACCGGCGGCGGGTGCCCGCGGTTGATCAGCCGCAGGCGGGTGGGCGCGCCGTCCGGGACCTCCATCAGCACGGCCGTGGTGAAGCCCTCGACCGGGTCCAGGTTGTCGCGGGAACGCCGCTCCCTGACCAGGGCCTCCTCCATGCGGGTGGCCACCCGCTCCAGATCCACCTCCTGCTGGGCCGCCTCGCGGAACGCCCCCAGCAGCACCGCGACCGCCTCCGTGGCCGTCAGGCCCTTGCCGCGCACGTCCCCGACCACGGCCCGCACGCCGTGCGGCGTCTCGCGCACCGCGTAGAGGTCCCCGCCGACCAGCGTGTCCCGCTGCGCCGCCCGGTAGCGCGCCGCGACCCGCAGCGTGCCCGCGCGGTCGGGCGGCTCGGGCACGACGGCGCGCTGCACGGTCTCGGCCACGTTCTGCGCCGAGGCGATGCGCTCGTCCCGGTGGGCGACGAGGCGGTTGATGACCAGGGCGAGCAGCGAGATCAGCACCACGGTCCCGGTCCGCAGCCCCCCCTCCTCCCACGAGACCCCCATCCGCCAGGGCAGGTGGAAGACGACGGCGGCGACGGCCGCCAGCCCGTACAGGGCGGTGGCGCGCAGCGACAGCACGGGCGCGGACAGCAGCGGCGCGGCCACGTACAGCGGGGTCAGCGAGATGTTCGAGCTGATGAAGAGGTCCACGACGAACCCGGAGACGATCAGCAGCGCGGGCACCAGCGGATAGGCACGCCCGCCCGGCCACCACTCCGCTGATCTGCGCACGCTCCCAATCTGCCGCCGCCCCGGCGCCGCTGCGAGTCGATCATGGCCCTCCCCCAGCTACCGCTGGGAGGCGCCCCCAACCGGGCGTTCGACTGCCGTTCGACCGCAGGCCCCCCGGGCCTCCCGGGGCCCACACCGCGCGCCCGGAGAGTGGCCGGCGAGCACGGACGGGCGGACGACGCGAGGAGGAGCCGGTGGGAAGCGGAAACGAGCAGGGCGAGGGCCGCGGGGTCTCGCGGCGGGGCGTGGTGCTGGGAACGGCCGGGGCGGGCGCGGCCGGGCTGCTGGCCGGCGGCGGGACGGCGCGGGCCGCGACCCGGGCGGCGCCCCGGGCCGAGGGAACGGCGGAGCCCGTGATCGGCCGGGCCACGGGCGACCGGCTGCACGTGGTCTCCTTCAACATCCGCTACGACGCGGGGGCAGCGCCCGGCTCCCCCGACTCCTGGAGCGACCGGCGGCCGGTGCTGGCGGCGTTCCTGGAGACGGAGCGCCCGACCGTGCTGGGCGTGCAGGAGGCCCTGTACCACCAGGTGCGGCAGGTGGAGGCGGACCTGCCGGCCGGGTACGCGTGGATCGGCCTGGGCCGGGAGGGCGGCGGCCGGGGCGAGTTCATGTCGGTGTACTACGACGCGCGGCGCCTGGAGCCGCTGGACTTCGACCACTTCTGGCTCTCGGACACGCCTGCCCTCATCGGCTCGGCCACCTGGGGGAATCGGGTGGTGCGGATGACCACCTGGGTGCGGTTCCTCGACCGCCGCACGGGCCGGGAATTCGCACACGTGAACACTCACCTGGACCATCAGTCGGAGAACTCCCGGCAGCGCGGCGCGGCCCTGATCCGGGAGCGGATCGCGGCCTTCGACCCGGCCCTGCCGGTCGTGCTGACCGGCGACTTCAACACCCCGGCCGAGACCTCCGAGTCCTACCGCATCCTCACCGAGGGCGGCCTGGCCGACACCTGGCTGACCGGAGAGCGGCGGACCCCGTCCTGGGGGACGTTCCCCAACTACCGCGACCCGGTGGAGGGCGGCACCCGGATCGACTGGTTGCTGGCGAACCGGCACGTGCGGGTGGGCCCGGTGGCCATCAATCCCTTCCGGACCGACGGCCGTTACCCCTCCGACCACGTGCCGGTGCAGGCGCTTCTCCGGCTGGCGGGCTGACCGCCCGGCGCGTGACCGGAGGCACCTCCCAGCGGTAGCTGGGGACGGCCGCCGATTCGCGACCGTGACGAGGCTGTGACGTGCGGGGCCTCCCCGGCCGACGCGTGGCTGGTGCACCGTGGACCCATGGCGTTCCCGGACGCGCCGCACGCGGCGGGCGCGGCGGGGACGAGGAAGCGGGCAGGGGGACGGTGAGGTCATGATCGCGGTGCTGTGCGCGGTGGGGGCGCTGGGGCTGGGCCTGCTGGTGCTGGCGTGGCTGGGGCTGCTGGCCGGCCGCCCGGGCGCCCGCTCGGGCCAAGGGACGCGCTCTCAGGCCCGCGCCCGGGGCGAGCGCCGGTCCTCGGGCGGCTGGTCCTCGGGCGGCTGGGGTGACACCGGCGGCTGGGGTGACTCGGGCACCGGCGGCTGGGGCGGAAACGACGGCGGCGGGGGCGGCGACGGCGGAGGCGGGGGCGGCTGCGGGGGCGGCGGAGGCTGACGGCCGCGCGCGGGGGTCGCGCGGCCGTCAGCCTCGACGCCCTCAGTAACGCTTTGGGGTAACGCCCTCAGAAACGCCCGCAGTTGCTGCCCGCCCGCTCCCCGGCGAAGCGGTCCGCGAGCCAGTCGGCGGAGTGGAAGTGCGCCGAAAGCCCGGCCGTGACATGGGAGAAGAGCGGGATCAGCGAGAAGATGTTGCGGAACTCGACCTGTTCGGCGCCCGCCGCGCACCAGTCGCGGGCCATCTGGCGGCCCTGGCCGTAGGGGACGATGTCGTCGTTGCGGGCGTGCTCCACCAGGACCGGCACCTCGGGCGCGATGTTCCCGATGCGCACCTGGTCCATCACCGAGGCGAAGGGCTCCTCGTCGGTGTACTCCGCGACCGGGCGGCCGTCCCGCGTCAGCGAGCTGGTGCGGGTGAAGGCGAAGGCGGTCATCGCCTCCCCGGCGCACACCGTGCGGGCCCGCTCGAAGAACTCCCGGCCCCGGTCGTTGGCCAGGCCGAGGATGTCCAGCTCGGGGTAGGCCTGGTTGAGCCCGATCAGCGCGTAGCCCAGGAAGCCCACGGCATACTGGCCGTCCAGGGACTCGGCGATGACGGACAGGTCGGCGGGCACCGCGCCGGCGTAGACGCCGCGCACGTCCAGCTCGGGAGCGTAGTCGGCGGCGAGTTCGGCCGCCGCGGCGGCGGCGTTGCCGCCCTCGGAGTAGCCGGTGATGCCGACCGGGCCGTCGGGGGCCAGGCCGGTGCCGGGCAGCCGCTGGGCGGCACGCAGGCTGTCGAGGACGGAGTGGGCCTGCGCCTCGCGGATGACGTAGGTGTGGTCGCCGGGGGTGCCCAGGCCCTGGTAGTCGGTCTGGACGACGGCGAACCCGCGGTCCAGCAGGGGCCGCAGCAGCAGGTCGGAGTACGACTTGGAGGGGGCGCAGTCGTCGCCGACCCCGGCGGTGCCGGGCGCGTAGGCGACGACGGGGCGCTCGCCGGGGCCGTCCCACCGGGTCTCGGGGACCACGACCAGGCCGGTGACGGCGGTGGGCTCGCCGTGCGCGTCGCGGCTGAGGTACATCACGCGCGTCACCTGGGCGTTGCCGGACTCCACCGGCTCGGTCCTGATGACGTCGCCGTCCTCGCCCTCGGGCAGCGGGGAGGGCGGAGCGTAGAAGTCGCCGCTCCACTCGCCGGGGTCCTCGGCCATCACGCGCACGTCCCTGGCCGGGTTCCCCGCGCTGGCGGACCAGGGAGAGACGGCCAGCAGGGTGATGCCGAACGCCAGCGCGAGGACGCAGGCGATCAGGCGGTTGACGGAGATCAGCACGGCCGCTCTCCCCTATCCGCTCGTCTTTGAGCATCGTTGACAGCACGAGACCCGGACATGCTGGGAGCACGGCCGAGGACATGTCAACGATCCGGACACAAGTCGCGCACGCCACACACAGCGCGCGGACTCCCGCACGCGGGCGAGTGCGTGCTGCCGCGATGGGCTCGCCGCCCGGGCAGCCGCCACGGTCAACGCCCCGGGCCGGGCGCCCGGCCCGACCGCCCGGCCCCGGCGTTCGGTGCAACGCCAAGGGCTGGGCGCGGGGTAACGTCCGTGGCCGGGTGGCGGGTTGGACCTGGCGGTCCGGGACGGCCGCTCGGGCGGGGCGCCCCGCAGGGGGCGCCCCGCCCGGGTCAGACGGGCGTGGCCGCCGTCGCGCAGGCGCCGATGGCGAGGGCGGCGAGCGGGCCGCCGCCCGTGGCGTCGTTGTCCGTGCCGAGGCTCCGCAGGTCGGGCAGCGGTGCCTCGAACAGCGGGGTCATCCGCAGCGACCAGGTGGTCAACCGGCGTTGCGCGGCCTCGCGTTGAGTTAACGAGTCCTCCGCCTGCGCGCGCTGCCTGGCGTATTCGCGCAGCAGCTCGTGCGGGAAGCGGTAGCCTCCGGGGCCGTCGGGCTCCAGGAGGGTGGCCGCCACGAGGGTGTCGAGCAGCCGTTCTGCCTCCTCCAAGGAGCATTCGCCCAGCGCCGCCGCACCGCCGCGGGTCACGCGGTGGCCGTTCAGCAGGCCGAGCAGGCGCAGCATGCGCTGGGCCGGCGGCAGGAGGTTCTGGTAGGAGAGGTCGAGCGAGGCTGCCACCGAGTGGTGGTCCTCGCCGGGGATGCGCGCTCCGGCCAGGGGGCCCTCCGCGGCCAGCCGGCCGGCGATGGCCTCCAGGGACTCGGAGCCGACGGCCGCGCCGGCCGCCACCAGCCGCAGGGCGAGCGGGAGATGCCCGCACAGGCGGGCCACCCGCGCGGCGGCGGCCGGCCCGACGGCGTCGGGCCCGAGCATGGTGCGCAGCAGCTCCTCGGCCTCGCGCGGGGTGAGCACCGGCAGCGCCAGGCGGCGGGCGCCCTCGCGGGCGACCAGTCCGGTGAGGCGCCGGCGGCTGGTGATGAGGACCGCGCAGCCGCGCGAGCCCGGAAGAAGAGGACGGACCTGATCGGCGTGGGCGGCGTTGTCCAGCACGATCAGCACGCGCCTCTTGGCTAACAGGGAGCGGAAAAGGCCCGAGCGCTCCCGGGTGTCGGCCGGGACGCGGTCGGCGGGGACGCCGAGCGCGCGCAGGAACCGGCCCAGGATCTCGCCCGGGGTGGCCGGGCCCTGCGGGTCGAAGCAGCGCAGGTCAGCGAAGAGCTGCCCGTCGGGGTAGTCGTCCGCGACCAGGTGGCCGCAGTGCACCACGAGGGCGGTCTTGCCGACGCCAGCGGTGCCCTCCACCACCACCAAGGGGGTGGTCCCGCCCGCCCGCAGCAGCCCCCCGATCCGCCGCACCTCCTCGGCGCGGCCCGTGAACCCATGGGCTTCGTGCGGGAGTTGAGCGGGCACGCCCGCGTGGGCCGGGGCCTCGTGAGCCAGGCCGTGCGCGGACGCGGGGACCGGCAGCGGCGCGTGCACCGCGGGCCGGGAGGCGACCGGCGCCGGGACTGCGGAGGCCCCCGGGGTGCCGCGGGCCGGGCCGGATCGCTCCCGGCCGCCGCCGCGCCGCGTGCGCTCGTCGGCGCCGCGCTGGTCCGCGGCGCGCGGCGCGCCGCCGGAAAGGATCTCCTGGTGGGCGGCGCGCAGTTCGCGGCCCGGGTCCGTGCCGTACTCCTCGGCGAGCCGGGAGCGGATGCGGGCGTAGACCTCCATCGCCTCGATCTGGCGGCCCGACTGGGCCAGGGCGCGCATCAGCAGGCCGTGCAGCCGCTCCCGGTGCGGGTGTTCGGCCGCGAGCCGGACCAGCTCGGGGACGTTCTCGGGCCCCCGGCCCAGCAGGAGGCGCAGCGTGTACAGCTCCTCCAGCGCGATGAGCTGCTGCTCGGTGAGGCGGTCGCGCTCCAGCTCGATGCCGGGACCCCCGGTGCCCTCGGCGAGCGGCCCCCGCCACAGCGCGGTCGCGCGGGCCAGGGCCACCGAGGCCCCGGCCGTGTCGCCGTTCCCCCGCGAGGCGCGCGCCTCCGCGAGCAAACGCTCGAATTCCCACAGGTCGAATCCGCCGCGCGGGTCGATGGCGTACCCGCCGGCGGTGAGCGTGATAGGTGCGCTTCCGGGCAGGCAGCGCCGCAGCCCGGAGACGTACTTCTGTACGAGATTGATCGAATGTGCCGGGGCCCCCTCACCCCAGACGGCCATGATGATCCGCTCCGGCGAAACGGGGCGCGGGGCGCGCAGCAACAGCGCTGCCAGCACCGCGCGTTGGCGCGGCGGCCCCAGGGGCACCTCGACGTGCCCCTCCCTCGCTCTCAGCGGACCAAGTACCTCAAATCTCACCTCGTTGCCTGTCACGACAACCCCCGTTCTCGCTCACAAGGCATCCGAATGGTCACTTCGGGTATGTCCCGTGCTCCGTGTGGAGCATAGGCGACCGAACCATCAAATGTGCGTACGTTACGTGGTGTTCATTGTCTCCTTGGTGAACTTCTTGCCTTCCGGACGCCTTCAGCGTTCCTTCCAGTTCCCGGTCAGCGAGCAACGGCATCGTCACCCACAGAACACATGAGCTGAACGCACGAGCCCCGAAGGACCTGAAGGAGAGCACAGGCCATGACCCTGCCCATGGAACTCCCCTCGGCCACCTCCCGCGACCGCCTCCGCTTCGACGCCACCGTCTCGCGCGCCCTGGTCCACCGGGCCTCGGTCGCGGAGGTGTTCATCACCGACTCGGTCGCGGCGGCCACCAACGGCATCGGCAGACGCGACGCCGCGTTCGAGGTCGCGGCCCAGCTGCCGCGCGGCCACCTCATCGGCGAGCACGCCCCCGCCTACGACTTCCTGCTGATCGTGGAGGTGCTG
This sequence comes from Streptomyces boetiae, assembly GCF_031845405.1. Lineage (NCBI taxonomy): Bacteria > Bacillati > Actinomycetota > Actinomycetes > Kitasatosporales > Streptomycetaceae > Streptomyces > Streptomyces boetiae. The sequence goes on along the minus strand of NZ_JAVREN010000011.1, from coordinate 56,917 downwards.
CGCCAGGCCGGCGTTTTCGTCGCCCACCAGCACCTGGACGTCGAGCTGGACACGGCGTTCATCTTCAAGACCCTCAGCTACCGGGTCATCTCGCTGGAGGCCATGCGCATCGGCCCCCGCCCCGGCGAGGCCGTCATCAGCATGGAGGTCAACGCCGACCGCAACCGCGCCGGACGGGTCCTCGGCTTCGAGTTCACCGGCACCCTGAGCATCGACGGCGTGCCCGCCCTGGAGGGCTCGGGCGCCCTGACCTTCGTCAGCAAGCGGGCGTTCGGCATGCTGCGTGCCAAGGGCCGCGAGCGGGTGGAGACGGCGACGCCCGGCTCGGCGCTCGTCTCCCGCCTGGCCCGCTCCGCCCCGGCCACCCTCGGCCGGCGCGACCCGCGCAACGTCGTCATCACCGAGCCCACCGTCGCCCCCTCCGGCGCGGCGCTGGCCCGCCTGGTGGTGGACACCGGCCACCCGCACCTGTTCGACCACAAGCTGGACCACGTGCCCGGCAACCTCCAGTTGGAGGGCGCCCGCCAGATCGCGGTGGCGGCCGTGGCCCGGCTGCACGGCCTCTACCCCGAGCAGCTCGTGATCACCGCGCTGAAGGGCGACTTCACCGAGTTCGCCGAGCTGGACCTGTCCACGTCCGTGCACGCGCAGGTGGACGGGGTGCGGCACGCCAAGGACCTGGGGATGCTGTCCGTGCCCGTCGAGGTCCGCATGGAGCAGAGCGGCTCGGTCGTCAGCCGGGTCACCGTGGAGGTGGCCCAGTGGGCGTGATCCCGCCCGGTGCCCCGATCACCACGCTCGTCGTGGACTACGGCGGCGTGCTGACCAACCCGCTGCTGGAGACCTACCAGTCCTTCGCCGAGGACACCGGCATCCCGCTGGAGACGATCGCCGCCGCCTTCGCCGCGGCGACCGAGCGCCACGGGGCCACGCCCATGGCCGACCTGGAGACGGGGGCCATCTCCGAGGAGGCGATGGTCGCCCGGATCGCGGCCGAGCTCCCGCCCGAGGTCAAGGGGGCCGGCTCCGCGGCGGAGCTGCTGGGCGGACGGCCCTTCGGCGAGCTGTGGTTCCGCGGGCGCACGGCCAACCCGGAGATGGTGGCGCTGCTGCGCGTCGTCCGGGCCACCGGCCGCCCCGTGGCCCTGCTGACCAACAACGTCCTTGAGTGGCGGCCCCGTTGGCGCGCCACCCTGCCCGTCGATGAGCTGTTCGACCTCGTGGTCGACTCCTCCGAGGAGGGCGTGCGCAAGCCGGACCCGGAGATCTACCGCCGCCTGCTGACGCGGCTGGGCGCCGACCCCGGCCGTTGCCTCTTCGTGGACGACACCGCCGAGAACCTCGGCCCGGCCGCAGAACTCGGCATGCACACCCTGCTGTTCCACAACTCCGCGCAGGCCGTCAAGGACGTCGCCGTGCGGCTGGACCTCGACCCGGCCGCCGTGGAGGCCGCCCTCCACGCGCAGGCAGACCCGCAGACCGGCCCACAGGCCGGCCCGCCGCAAGCCCCGAAAGACCCGAAGGAGTCCGGGCGATGACCACTGAGCATTCCGCCGACGGCCACGCCGTGCTGATCGCCGGCGCCGGGCCCACCGGCCTGACCGCCGCCTGCACGCTGCTCCAGCAGGGCGTTCCCGTGCGGGTGGTGGACCGGCGCTCGGGCCCGGCCACCGCGCCCAAGGCGATCGTGCTGTGGAGCGGGGCCCTTGAGGTGCTGGACCGTCTGGAGGTCGCCGGGCCGCTGACCGAGCGGGCCCTGGCCCTGGCCGGCGCCTCCTACTGGTCGCGCGGCCGGCGACTCGCCGCCGTCCGCTTCGGCGGCCTGCCCAACACCCGCTTCCCCGGCCCGGTCTGCGCGCCGCAGCCCGTCACCGAGGAGCTGCTCTACCAGCGGCTGCTCCAGCTCGGCGGCGACGTCGCGTGGAACACCGAGGTCCGCGAGGTGGCCTCGGGCGCCGACGGCGTCACCGTCGCCCTGGCCCCGCGCGACGGCGGCGAGATCACCGCCGAGCGCGCCGACTGGCTGATCGCGGCCGACGGCATGCACTCCACCGTCCGCGGCACGCTCGGCGACGTCGCCTTCGAAGGCGCCACCTACGGGCGGGACTTCCTCCTCGGGGACGTCGTCCTGGACGCCGCGGGCGGCAGCGCCCTGCCCGAGCGCGAGGCGCAGTACCACCTCACGCCCGACGGGGTCCTGGTCGTCGTGCAGCTCCCCGGCGGCGGCCACCGCGTCTTCTTCGACCAGGCCGCGGGCACCCGCACCGACACCCCCGACCTGGCCGAGCTCCAGGGCCTGCTGGACGCGCGCGGCCCCGGCCAGTGGCGCATCCGCGACCTGTGGTGGAGCAGCCGCTTCCAGGTGCACACCAAGGTCGCCTCCGCCTTCCGCTCCGGCCGCGTCTTCCTGGCCGGCGACGCCGCCCACGTGCACTCCCCGGCCGGCGGCCAGGGCCTGAACACCGGCGTTCAGGACGGCTACGACATCGGCTGGAAGCTGGCCGCCGTCGTCCGCGGCGCCGACGCGGCCCTGCTGGACTCCTACCAGGCCGAGCGCCGCCCCACCGCCGTGCGCGCCGTGGCCAACGCCGACCGGCAGACCAAGCTGTGGCTGGTGCGCAACCCGCTGGTGCGCCGCCTGCGCGACCTGCTGCTGGGCCGCCTCTCCCGCTCGGGCGCCCTGGAGCGCCGCCTGATCCCGGAACTCGCCCAGATCGACCTGGACCTGAGCGCCTCCCCGGCCGTGGTCGACGCCATGGACAGCGCCCCGGGCGCCGACGCCGCCGCCCGCCCCGGCCGCCGCCTGACCGACGCCGTGATCGACGCCGTTCACGGCACCAAGGCCGCCACCCTGCACGGCTACGTCGCCTCCGGCCGCCACACCGTGCTGGTCTTCGACGACGGCTCCGCGGGCGACGGCCCGGCGCGGGCCGCCGAGGAGGCCAGGGCCCGCCTCGACCGCGCCCTCGCCGACGTGCTGCTGGTGCGCGCCCACCGCCTGGGCCGCCCCGCGCCCGCCGCGCCCGGCTACGACGTGGCGGAGCTGGCCGCCTCCGAGAACGCCCGCCCCGCCCAGGCCGTGTACGTGCGGCCCGACGGCATGACCGGCGCCCGCGTTCCCGTGGACGGCTCCGCCGGGATCGGCGCCTTCCTCGCCGGCGTCCCGGCGGCGCACGCGCCGTCCCGCGACCTGCCGGGGACGCGGTGATGGCACGGGCCGCCCGAAGGCACGACGACACCCGGGCCCAACGCCGCGCCCGGTGGCCGAAGTTCGTCCTCTTCTTCGCCGCCCTCTTCCTGGTGGACGCGGTGCTCGTCGGCGGCGACGTGGCCGACCGGCTGCTCAGCGGCGGCACCGAGGACCCCTCCTCCGCCTCCGCGCGGGCCACCGAGGTGCTGGAGGAGCACTTCCCCGTCAGCCAGCCGAACCTGGTGCTGCTCGTGGAGGCCCGCGGCGGCGGCTCGGTGGACGACCGGGAGGTCGCCGCGGAGGGCATCGCCCTGGCCGAGCGCCTGGCGTTCGAACCCGACGTCTCCGGCGTCACCTCCTACTGGCAGACAGGCGCCGACCAGCTTCGTTCCGACGACAGCAGGCACGCGTTGATCCTCGCCCACCTGGACGGCGACGAGGACCTGACCTCCGCCACGCTGGAGCGCATCGCGCCGGGCCTGCGCGGAACGCCCGAGGGCACCGAGCACGTCCAGGTGCGGATCGGCGGCAGCGTCGCCGTGCTGGACTCGGTGCAGTCCACCATCGAGGAGGACCTGCTCACCGCCGAGCTGATCGCCCTCCCGCTGACCCTGCTCATCCTCTTCCTCGTCTTCGGCGGCGTGGTCGCCGCGCTGCTGCCGCTGGGCGTCGGCATCGTCGCCATCCTGGGGACGAACGCCGTGCTGCGGGTGATCACCGAGTTCGCCGACGTCTCGGTCTTCGCACAGAACCTCACCACCGCACTCGGGCTGGGCCTGGCCATCGACTACGCCCTGCTCATCGTGCGCCGCTACCGCGAGGAGCTGGCGCGCGGCTCGGCCGTGGCCGAGGCCGTGGCCACCACCGTCCGCACCGCCGGGCGCGCGGTGATCTTCTCCGCGCTGACCGTGGCCGTTTCCCTGTCCGCGATGCTGGTCTTCCCGCAGTACTTCCTGCGGTCCTTCGCCTACGCCGGGATCGCGGTGGTGCTGCTGGCCGCCGCGGCGGCCCTGGTGGTGCTGCCCGCGCTGCTGATGGTGCTGGGCCCGCGGGTGGACGCGCTGTCGCTGCGGCGCGGGCGCCGTGCTCCGGCAACGCCCGGGGCCGGCGCGGACGCGGGCGGCGCGGTGTGGCGGCGGATCGCCTCCGCCTCCGTGGGCCGCGCCCCGCTGTTCGCGCTGGGCACCACCGTCCTGCTGATCATCGTCGGACTGCCGTTCCTGCGCGTGGAGTTCGGCACCACCGACGACCGGCAGCTCCCCTCGGGCGCCGAGCCGAGCGTCGCCCAGGAGATCATCCGCGAGGGCTTCGAGAGCAGCGCCACGGCCACCGTCGAGGTCGTCGCCCGCTCCGCCGACCCCTCCCGCGAGGCCGACGCCACCGCGCTGGCCGACTACGCCGGCCGGCTGTCCGTGCTGCCCGGCGTCTCCTACGTGGACACGCCCGTGGGCACCTGGGAGGACGGCGAGCTGCTGGTCTCCCCGACGCCCGCGCACGCGATGCGCACCACCGCCGGGATGAGCCACGTCTCGGTGGTCCCCGAGTCCGGCATCGAGGTCGGCACCCCCGAGGCGGCCGTCATCCTCTCGGGCGCCCGCGACCTGGCCGGCCAGGAGCGTTTCGCCGGCTTCGACGCGCTGGTGGGCGGCTCGGAGGCCGAACTCCAGGACAGCAAGGACGCGATCTCCTCCCGCCTGGGCTGGGCCGCGCTGATCATCGTCGGCGCCTCGCTGCTGCTGATGTTCCTGCTGACGGGCAGCGTGCTGCTGCCGGTGATGTCCGTGGTGCTCAACGCCCTGAGCCTGACGGCCATGTTCGGCGTGGTGGTCTGGGTCTTCCAGGACGGCAACCTCTCCGGGTTCCTCGGCTTCACCGCCACCGGCACCATCGAAGTCACCCTGCCCGTCCTGATGTTCTGCGTCGCCTTCGGCCTGTCCATGGACTACGGCGTCTTCCTCCTCTCCCGGATCACCGAGGAGCACCGGCGCGGCGCCGACCGGCGCGAGGCGATCGTCGCGGGCGTCCAGCGCACCGGCGGGGTCATCACCGCCGCCGCGCTGATCCTCTCCGTCGTCCTCGTGGCCATCGGCACCTCCCGCATCACCAACACCAAGATGCTGGGCCTGGGCGTCGCGCTGGCCGTGATCGTGGACTCCACCGTGGTGCGCGGCCTGCTGGTCCCGGCCGTGATGCGGCTCGGCGGCGCGGCCACCTGGTGGGCCCCGGGCCCGCTGCGGCGCTTCCAGGAGCGTTTCGGGCTGCGCGAGGAGGCCGAGATTCCCCCCGGGCCTCCCCCCGGCGCCGGGCGGGCGGCCCCCGTCCGCCCCGCACCGGAACCCGTCCTGGAGGAAGCCCCGTGACCACCCCCGCCACCGGCCCCGGCCCTGTCCAACGCCCCGCCCTGGCCCGCGTCCTCGTCACCGGCGCGACCGGCCTGCTCGGCTCGGCCGTCGTCGGGGTCCTGCTCGCGGAGGGCAGCGAGGTGACGGCCCTGGTCCGCGACCCGGACAAGGCCCGCCGCCTCCTGCCCGCCCACGAGCGCCTGACCCTGCACACCGGCGACGTCAACGACCCGGGCAGCTACCGCCCGGCGCTGCCCGGCGCGGACGCGGTGATCCACACCGCGGCCTACTTCCGCGAGTACTACCAGCCGGAGGCCGACCTGGGCCTGCTGCACCGCACCAACGTGGAGGCCGTCACCGCCCTGCTCGGCGAGGCCGTGGCGGCGGGCGTTCCCGCGGTCGTGCAGACCAGCTCGATCAACACCGTCTCCGGGGGCACCGATCAGGAACCGGCCGACGAGTCGGCGCCGCCGCCCGGGGACTGGGAGCGCAACGCCTACCGCGCCAGCAAGATCCGCGCGGAGCGGGCCATCCGGGAGTTCTGCCGCGAACACCCGTCCGTGCGCGTGCCGTTGGTGCTGCCCGGCTGGATGTGGGGTCCCGGCGACGCCGGCCCCACCTCCGCCGGGCGGCTCTTCCTGACCGTGGCCCGGGGCGAGTTGCGGGCCGTTCCGCGCGCCGGGAACCACGTGGTGGACGCCCGGGACGTGGCCTTCGCGTGCGTGCGGGCGGCCGAGAAGGGCGAGAGCCTGCGCCGCTACATCGTGGCCGGCCGCTTCCAGCGGCTGGCGGGCACCCTGGCCGGCGTCGCCGAGGCCACGGGCACCCGCGCGCCCCGGGAGATCCCGGCCGCCGCGGCGCTGACGTTCGCCACGATCCTCCAGACCGCGGCCCGGCTGCGCGGCAAGCCGCCGGTGGCCACCCGGGAAGGCGTCCGCACGCTGCTCGACGGCAACCGCATGCGCCTGACCTCCGCCCGCGCCGAGGCCGAACTCGGCGTCGCCTTCCGCCCCTTGACCGATACCTTCGCCGACGAGGCCGCCTGGTACGCCGACGCCGGGCTGCTGACCGCCGACGCCTGACCGGGCCGGCCCGGCCCCCGCGCCGGGCGCCCGCCGCCGCGCGGGCCGACCGCGCGGACCGCAGTGACCGCATGGACCCGCGGACTCCCAGGACCGCCACGACACCCAGGACCGCATCACCACCGCGCCGCCCCGGCGGACCCCACGCACCGCGACCGACCGCACGCCACCGCATACATCCGGGCCGGACAGGCCATCGCGCCCGGAACCGACGAAAGGGCCGACTCCCATGCCATCCCCTGCCCGCCGCAGGTCCGCCAGATCCCTGGTCCTGGCCTCCGTCGCGGCGCTCCTCGCCCTCACCCCGGCGTACTGGGCGCTCGCCGCCGGGTCCGACCCGGCCACCGCCGGGGCCGGGTCCCCCGCCGGGACCCGCGTGGAGGTGGACGCCGAGGCCGCCGCCGAGGACACCCGCGCCCGGCTGGCCGCGGCCGACATCGTCGACCTGCCCGTGTCGTTCACCGTGGTCAACCAGAACCGCACCCTGGCGGCCTGCGCGGTGGACGGCGAGACCTACACCATCCGCGGCCACCTCACCGCCCCCGCCGACGTGCTCGAAGCCGCCGCGGACGGCGAGGAGAGGGCCATCACCCTCTACGAGCACGGCATCGCGGCCGGCGAGTGGTACTGGCGCCTGGACGCCGAGGGCTACCACCACGCCGAGGAGCTGGCCCGCCGCGGCCACGCCTCGCTGACCATCGACCGCCTCGGCTACGACTCCAGCGACCAGCCCAACGGCAACGGCTCCTGCATCGGCGGCCAGGCCGACATGGCCCAGCAGATCGTCGACCAACTGCGCGAGGGCTCCTACGAGATCGAGGGCGGGGAGACCTACGCCTTCGACCGGGTCTTCCTCGCCGGGCAGTCCAACGGCGGCCAGGTCGTCCAGATAGCGGCATACTCCTTCCAGGACGTGGACGGCCTGGTCATCATGGACTGGACCGACCTCGGTCTCACGCCGCAGGCCAACGCCCGCTTCTTCACCTCGCTCCAGACCTGCCTGCGCGGCGGCGAGGACGGCTACGCCTACTACGACCTGGGATCGGAGGAGTTCGCCACCGGTAACTTCAACGACACCGATCCCACCGTCCTGGAGCTGGCCGTTCCCCACCAGAACCGCCACCCCTGCGGCGACATGGTCTCCCAGCTCGGCGGCGTGCTGATGGACACCCAGCGCATCCAGGACATCGACGTGCCCGTGCTCTTCCTCTACGGCGAGGAGGACGCCCGGGTCACCGGCGGCGAGGAGCACCGGGCCCTGTTCACGGGCACGGACGACACCGAGATCCTCGAAGTCCCCGACGCCGGGCACTACATGGGCCTGGAACGCCAGGCGCCGCTCGTGCACGAGACGCTCGCCGACTGGCTGGACCGCCACGGCGGATGAGCGTCCGCCACCCGCACCACCAGCAGTGATCCCCCGGGGCGCTCCACCTGCCCCGGGGGATCTCCCCACGTCAGCACCCATCTGACGCCCCGACACCCGCCGACCCCACGAATCCGGGAGTAACGCCCTATGTCCGCAACCCCGCCACCGCTGCGCAGGCTCGGCATAGTCGCCGCGCAACGACGGCGAGCCGTCCTCATCGCCGGCGCGGTCCTCTTCCTCCTCGCCGCCGTCTTCGGCGCCGGGGCCCAGGAGTCCCTCTCGCTCTCGCGCTTCGAGGCGCCCGGCTCGGAGTCGGACACCGCCGAGGACATCCTGCGCGAGGAATTCGGCGACGGCAGCCCCAACTTCCTCCTGCTGGTCACGGCCAGAGAGGGGACCGTGGACGAGGCGGCGGTGGCGGAGGAGGGCCGCCGGCTGACGGAGGAGCTGGCGGACAGACCGATGGTCACCACCGTCGGCAGCTACTGGACTCGGGACGAAGCCCCCACCCTGGTGAGCGAGGACCGCACCCAGGCCCTCGTGGTGGCCTGGCTCTCCGGGGACGTCACCGAGGTCCGCACCGAACTCATCGACATATCCGAGGACTTCACCCGCACCACCGAGCTGGTCACCGTGGAGCCCGGCGGCCAGGACGAGATCTTCCGGCAGGTGAGCGAGGAGTCCCGGCGCGACTTCCTGCGCGCCGAGGCCGTCGTCATCCCGGCCGTGCTGCTGCTCCTGGTCTGGGCCTACCGGCGCTGGCCGGCGGCCGGACTCACCCTGGGCGTGGGCCTGTTCTCCGTGCTCGCGACGCTGGCGATCCTGCGCGCGCTGACGGCGTTCACCGACATCTCCACCTTCGCGGCCAACCTCGCCCTCGTGCTGGGACTCGGCCTGGGCATCGACTACAGCCTCTTCGTCATCGCCCGCTTCCGCGAGGAACGCGCCGCCGGGCGCGAGCAGTTGGCCGCCGCCACCCGGACCGTGGAGACGGCGGGGCGCACCGTTCTCTTCAGCGGGATCACCGTGGCCGCCTCGCTGGCCGCGCTGTTCGCCTTCCCCTTCCCCTTCCTCCAGTCCTTCGCCTGGGCCGGGATCGCCGTCGTGCTGACCGCGGCGTTCGGCGCCGTCGTCCTCCTGCCCGCCGCGCTCGCCGCCGTCGGGCAGCGCACCCTGCGCAAGAACCCGCCCCCGGCCGCCGCCGACCTCACCACCGGCCGCTGGTACCGGATCGCGCTGCGCGTGATGCGCCGCCCCCTGCTGTACGGCCTGCCCGTGCTGATCCTGCTGCTCGCCGTGGGCGCGCCCTTCCTCGGCGCCCGCTTCGGCCTGCCCGACGAGCGGGTCCTGCCCGCCGACGCCTCCTCGCGCATCACCCAGGAGCAGATCCGCGAGAACTTCCCCACCGAGGAGACCGACGCCCTGGAGATCGTCGCCTCCGGGGTCCCGGCCGCCGACCCCGCCTGGGAGGACTACGCGCTGCGGCTCTCGGAGGTCCCGGGCGTCTTCCGGGTGGAGTTCGAGACGGGCGCCTGGGCCGAGGGCGAGTACGTCGCCGGCCCGCTGACCGAGGTGGGGCGCTACGCCACCGACAGCGCCATCCGGATGTCCGTCACCGCCGACCGGGCCGCGCTCGACGGCGACATGACCCAGCTCGTGGAAGCGGTGAGGGCCGTCGATGCGCCCGCCGAGGTGTACGTCGGCGGCTTCCCCGCCGCGATGACCGACTTCCGCACGGCGCTTCTGGACCGCCTGCCGCTGGTGATCGGGATCATCCTCGTCGTCACCTTCGTCATCCTCTTCCTGATGACCGGCAGCGTCCTCATCCCCGCCAAGGCCACGGTCGCCAACGTCCTGAGCCTGACGGTGATGTTCGGCTCGCTCGTGTTCATCTTCCAGGAGGGCAACCTCTCGGGCCTGCTGGACTTCACGGCCTCGGGCCGGATGGAGCCGAGCATCCCCATCCTGATGTTCTGCATCGCCTACGGCCTGTCGATGGACTACGAGGTGTTCATCATGGCCCGCATCAAGGAGGAGTACGACCGCACCGGCGACAACACCACGGCCGTGGCCACCGGCATCCAGCGCAGCGCGCCGCTGATCACCGCCGCCGCCGGCATCCTGGCGCTGACCTTCGCCGCCTACGCCACCGGCCGCGTCGTCTTCCTCAAGGAACTGGGCATCGGCATGGCCCTGGCCGTCCTGGTCGACGCCCTGCTGATCCGCACGGTGCTGGTCCCGGCGTTCATGCGGCTGGCCGGGAACGCCAACTGGTGGGCGCCCGGTCCGCTGCGCCGCCTCCACGACCGCTTCGGCCTGAGCGAGACCGCCCCGGACGACGACCCCCCGGCTCCCGCGCCTTCCCCCGAACTGGCCACCCGCAAGGGCTGATTCCCCCACCCCGCCCCGCCCGCGACCCGGGCGGGGCGGGCCCGGCGGATCACGAGGAGTGACGCCGCGTTCACCGCTCTATGCTGAGGGGGTGTGACCCAGACCGCCAGGACGGGGACCCCCATGACCGAGCAGACCGACCCGCATCCCGGCGACCGGCTGCGGGACTTCCGGCAGCGGCTCGGGCTGACGCAGGAAGCGCTGGCCGAGCGCGCCCAGTTGAGCGTCGGCGTGGTCAAGAAGCTCGAACGCGGCGGCCAGGCCCGCATCGAGACGTACCACGCCCTGGCCCGCGCCCTGCGCATCCGCACCTCCCAGCTCTTCGAACCGGCGGGCCCCCCGCAGGACTTGCACGCGGACGACCACGCCATAGACCTCATGCCGCTGCGCCAGGCGGTCTCCCCACCCCTGTCGGTCACCGGCACGCTCCTCCGGGAGGACGGCGAGCCGCCGAATCTGCCGCACCTCGCGGGTGCGGCCCGCGCCCTCTCCGCGGCCTACGCCCGCGACGACTACGGCCGCGTGGCCGCAGTCCTCCCGGAGTTGGTGCGGTCGGCCCATGTCGCCGTGCTCCACTTCGACGACGGGCCGCCCGGCGAGGAAGCGCTGCGCATCCGCGCGGACGTATCGCAGATGGCCGGTCGCTATCTGACGCAGGTACGGGCGTACGATCTCGCGCACATGGCGCTGGCCGATGCCGTCCGCGATGCGGCACGGGCGGGCGACCGGATGCGCGCGGCGCTCGCGGTGAGCGCCCAGGGCTGGACCCTGCTCCGGCAAGGGCGGCTGGACGAGGCGGAGCGGATCACCCTGGCCGCCGCCGAGGCAGTGGAGCCCCGCATCTCGCGCGCCGCACCGGCCGAACTGGGCATCTGGGGACGGCTCCTGCGCCGCGCCTCGTCGGCCGCCGCACGCAACAACCGGCCCGAGGAGGCCGGTGAATACCTCACCCTCGCACGGACCGCCGCCACCGCCCTGCGGGGAAAGACCTCAGAACACCTCTACGGCTGGAACCACTTCAACGCGATGCGCGTGAGCCTCCAGGCGATCGAGAACCACATGGTCGGCGGCCGTCCCGAACGCGCCCTCGCCCTGACCGCCCGGCTCCCCGCCAACGCGGCGTCGCCCTCCACGAACTGGCGGCGGCACCGGCTCACCGTGGCCCAGGCCCACAGCCGGACGCGCGCCGGGGAGGAGTCCTTCCGCATCCTGTCAGAGCTGAAGGGCGAGGCCCCCGAATGGCTGAAGCACCAGCGCCTGGCCGGCGACATCTTCCGCGAGGCGCGCGGACAGCGCAAACGGCCGCTCACGGGCGAGCAGCGCGCCCTGGGGGACTTCCTCGGCGTGCCATGACGCCGCTGCCGCTCAGGGCGCCGCCTCCTTGGGCGCCACCGCGCGCCAGTGCCAGAAGGCCAGGCCCGCCGCGGACGTTGCCCAGACCAGGCCGAGCCAGCGGTAGGCGGCGAAGCCGGAGCAGTTGTGGACGGCGATGGCGCTGATCTCGGACAGGGCTGCGCAGTTGGACGGGGTGCCGACGACCGTCTGCACGGGCCAGCCCAGGGTCATCACGGCTATCAGCCCGCCCACCGCCCCGAACGCCCCGGCCGCCGCCCACCGCCCCCACCGGTCCCCGGCCTCCCGCGGCACGGGCCGGTAGAACGCCGCCATCTGGAGCGCCTGGGCCGTCCCCAGCGCCAGACACAGCCAGTCGAAGCGCCCGTCCCCGATCGACAGCGTGATCACCGTCGCCACCGCCGAGGACCACAACGCAGTCTGATCCGCCCGCACCCGCTCGGTCACACCCCCGGACGTTACCGCAGGTCAGAGCTCCAGGACGATCCTTCGTACGGGTGAGGGCGGGCGCCCGCTCAGCCCCGGGGAACGGCCGCCTCCAGCAGGTCCGCCGCGCGTTGCGTGCCGCCCTCCGTGGCGACGCGGGCGCGTTCCCCGGCGCAGCGGACGGCCGTGTCCGGGTCCTCGACCAGGGTGGTGACGGCCTCGCGGAGGACGTCGGGGGTGGCCTCCTCCGTCGGGACGTGGCGGGCGACGCCGAGGGCGGCCAGCATCTCGGCGTTGCCGAACTGGTCGGCGGCCTGCGGCACGCAGACCATCGGGGTCCCCGTGGCCAGCCCCTCCTGCGCGCCGCCCGCCCCCGCGTGCGTGATGAACGCGTCGGCGTGCCGCAGCACGGCGAGCTGCGGAATCCACGGGTGGACCTCGGCGTTCTCCGGGATCGGGCCCAGCGCGGCGGGGGTGAGGTGCCGGCCGTGCTGCAGGACGACGTACCAGTCGGGCAGCCCGCCGAACGCGTCGAGGCAGGCCCGGTAGAACGCCGGCTGCTTGGTGAACGTCGAGCCGAGCGAGACGACGAGAATCTTCCGCCCGGCCGCGGCGGCCGGCGGCTCCCAGGAGCCCTCGTGGGAGCGGTCCCCCTGGCAGGCCCCGACGAAGGTGTAACGCCCGGGGTCGACGCGGTCGGCGTGCGGCTGGAGCGCGCGGGGGATGAGGACCAGGCAGCGGTCGGGGCGGCCCATGAAGCGGTCGGGGTCCATGCCCTCCAGGCCGTTCTCGTCCAGCCAGGCGCGCCAGCGCGCGTAGTACGCCCGGCCGCGCTCGGAGCCCTTGATCTGCGCGACGAGCCCGGCGCCGACCTCCTCCTCGTACCCCTCCCAGGCGACCATCGCGGGCGAGAGCTGGACGATCGGCACGCCCCAGCGGTGGGCGAGCACACGCGCCGGGTAGGCGGCGATGTCGGCGAGGACCACGTCGGGGCGGTCGTTCCCGTACTGCGCGGCGAGCTGCGGCAGCGCCTGCACGGCGTCGTTCAGGAACGGCTCGACGTTGTCGATCAGTTCGGTGCCCCACGCGTCCGGATCGTCGTCCGTGGGCAGCACCGAGCGGTACACCTTCGCCTCCGCACCGGCGCCCCGCACCAGCTCCGGGAAGTCCTTCTCCCCCGGAATGGCATACGTGACCCGGTGCCCACGCCGCACCAGCTCCCGGATCACCTCCAGGCTGGGGTTGACGTGCCCGTGCGCGGCGATCGAGAACATGGCGAAGTGACTCATGGTGCTTTTTTCCGTCCGGTGGGCGGGGAGGTCCCCGGCACTGTAGTGCGTTTCCGAAAGCGACGCACGGTGGAGGCAGGCGACGCACGCAGCGGCTATCGTGGGGGCATGACCGACAGGGTGCCCGTCCGGCAGCTCCAGCAGCACGCCAGCGAGATCATCGCGCGGGTCAGCGCGGGCGAGCGCGTCGAGATCACGCGCAACGGGCGGCTGGTCGCCGTTCTGAGCCCGCCCGATCCGGAGCAGCGGGTGCGGGAGGACCTGATCCGCACCGGCGCGGTGGACGCGGAGAACGCCGAGGACGCGGAGCGGGCGGGCGGGCTCGCGGGGTGGACGCCGCGCACGCCCTCCGGGAAGGCCGGGGCCGGGGCCGCGGCCAGCCTCTCGGAGGTGCTGCTGCGGCTGCGCGAGGAAGAGGACCGTTGATCTATCTGGACTCGTGCGCCCTGGTCAAGCTGCTGGTCCCGGAGGCGGAAACGCCCGGCCTGCGCGCCTTCCTGTCGGCCAGGGCCGGCGAGGGCCACGTCACCTCCGCGCTCGCCAGGACGGAGATCGCCCGCACCCTGATCCGCGCGCGGGCCGCCCCCGAGACCGCGGAGGCCGCGGAGGACCTGCTCGACCGCGTGCTGCGCATCCGCGTCACCGAGGAGCTCCTGCGCGCGGCCGACCTGTTCCCGATGCCGCACCTGCGCAGCCTGGACGCCATCCACCTGGCCACGGCGGAGCAGTTGGAGGACGCCCTGACGGCCTTCGTCACCTACGACAAGCGGCTGGCCGCCGCGGCGGAGGAGCGCGGGCTGCCCGTCCTCGCGCCCGGCGCTCCCTGAGGGCGGGCCCGGCCCCCCGGCTACGCCGACAGGCGCTCCCGGGCCGCGTCCAGGCGGGCCAGCGTGCGGTCCGCGCCGAGGAGTTCGAGGGATTCGAAGAGGGGGAGGCCGACCGTGCGGCCGGTGACGGCGACGCGGATGGGGGCCTGGGCCTTGCCGAGCTTCAGGCCGTGGCGGGCGGCCACCGCCTCCAGCGCGGCGCGCAGCGCCTCGGCCTCCCAGCCAGGCAGCGCGGCCAGCTCCGCGCGCGCGTCCGCCAGCAGCGTTTCCGCGCCCGGCTTCATCGCCTTGGCCCAGGACGCCTCGTCGATCGCCGGCTGGTCCAGGAAGAGGAAGTCGACGTAGGTGGTGATCTCCGAGAGCACCGCGAGCCGGGTCTGCGCCAGGGGCGCGACCTTCTCGAACACACCCTGGTCGTACGCCTCCGGCGCCCACGGCGCACGCCCGGGCTCCAGCCAGGGCGCGCACGCCGCGACGAACGCCCCCGGCTCCAGGGCGCGGATGTACTCGCCGTTGAAGGCCGTCAGCTTCTTGACGTCGAAGAACGCCGCCGAGGTGTTGACGTCCTCCAGGCGGAACAGCCGCTCCAGCTCCTCGTACGGCCGGAGCTCACGGTCGTCGCCGGGGCCCCAGCCCAGCAGCATCAGGTAGTTGACCATCGCCTCGGGCAGGTAGCCCTCGGCCAGGTAGTCCTCCAGGGCGACCTTGTCCCGGCGCTTGGAGAGCTTCTGCCGCTTCTCGTTGACGATCACCGGCAGGTGGGCCCACACCGGGGGCCGCGCGCCCAGCGCCTCCCACAGCAACTGCTGCTTGGGCGTGTTGGAGAGGTGCTCCTCGCCGCGGACCACCTGCGTGATCCGCTCGTCCAGGTCGTCCACGACGTTGGCCAGCAGGAAGACCGGGGAGCCGTCGCCGCGCGCGATCACGAAGTCCTCGATCGCGGCGTTGGGGAACGCCGGCTTGCCGCGCACCAGGTCCACGACCACCGTCTCGCCCTCGTCCGGCGTGCGGAAACGCAGCGCGCGCCCCGGCTCGTACGCCAGCCCGCGCTCCCGGCAGAACCCGTCGTAGCCCAGGTGCTCCGAGCCGGTGCGCTCGGCGAGCTGCTCGCGGGTGCAGTCGCAGTAGTACGCCTTGCCCTCCTCGGACAGCCGCCGCGCGGCCTCCCGGTGGCGTTCGGCGTTCTGCGACTGGAAGTAGGGGCCCTCGAAGGACGGGTCCGTGCCGCCGATCCCGATGGAGGCCAGCGCGCTGATGATGCCCTCGACCCACTCCGGCCGGTTCCGCGAGGCGTCGGTGTCCTCGATCCGCAGGACGAACGTCCCCCCGGCCTGCCGGGCCACGGCCCAGTTGTAGAGGGCGGAACGGGCGCCGCCGACATGGAACATGCCGGTGGGCGAGGGGGCGAAGCGCACGCGCACGGAACCGTCGGACATGCCCCCCACCCTAGCCGTCCGGCGGCGCACGGCCTCCGCCGCCCGGTCACACGCCGGTGCGGAAGTACTCCCCCACGGCCTCGGGGGGCGCGGGCGGCTCGCCGCCGGAGCGCCGAAGCTGCGCGGACAGCTCCGAGACGTAGGCGGCGAACGTCCGCACCAGTCCGCGCAGCGCGCGTTCCCGCTCCTCGGACTGCTCAAGGCGCCGCTGGAGGTCCTCGCGGATCTCCCGGAAGCTGGCCAGGTCGGCCGCGCGCTGGGCGGGCTCCGCCATCGTCCGCGCCGCGGCCTCGCTGGCCGCCGCCGTGGCCGCGGCGGCGCGCGCGGTGGCCCGCGCCACGAAGTACCCGCTGCCGCCGAGCAGCGTCGAGCCCGCGCTGATCAGGCCCACCCACTCCCCCACGTTCACGCCCTCCCGCCCTTCCCCGCCCCCGTCGGCCCGGCCGGGCCCCTCGGCCCCCTCGGCCCCCTCGGCGCCTTCGGCCCCTTCGGCATCGAGAACTCCGGCACCGTGGCCGCCCACATGACGATCGCCGACCAGGCCGCGTAGAGCACGACCGCGGCCCCGCCCCGCGGATGGTCCCCGCTCACCGCAGCCGCCGCGTACACCAGCGACCACACCGCCGGCGGCACCAGCGCCGCGACGAACCCGGCCCCGTCCCGCCCTATCCGCACGAACGCCGCCCCGCAGGCCACCACCGCCCCCGCGACCCACAGCCACGCCCACGCCCCCACCCCGCCGTAGTCCGCCAGCACCCCGGTGCCCCCTGCGGCGGCCGGCGGCTCCACCAGATACGACACGCCCCAGGCCCCCTCGAACGCCCCCAGAATCAACAGCCCCGCACCCCGCCGGCCGACCGCTCCCATAAGGCGACAATTCCCCACACGGCATGCCCCAAGCGAAACGTGAACGCCCCACGCCGGAAAGGGGGGCGTTTTCACGCTTCGGGGGGACGGCGGGTGGGTCCGGCGCGCGCCCACGGGCCGGGACAACTCCGCAGTCCCGCCCGCGAGTTCACCGCATCGCCCATCGCGCTCAACGGCGCACCGACGCGTCTGTCCGCTACAGCGCACCACGACGCGCCCCCCGAAAAACGACGGCGCCCGCGCAGGCGCGTCCACTCCGCCCTACGGTCGGCCCTGCGGCACCGGAATGCCCGAGAGGCGCCGCCCGCTCCGTTGTCAGAAACTGTCGACGAACCCGAGGAGCCGGACATGACCGAGTCCGACCGCCGCCTGGTCACCGTCCCGACCTGGGGCGGCGGGATGCTGGTGATGCCCGAGCCGGAATGGTGCGCCGGACACCACACAGACCACTCGCACCACCCGGGCGACTTCCAGCACTCGGGTCCGGACATCGAGCTGACCCTGGACCTGCCGCGCGGGGAGCGCGTGCTGCTCCGGCTCGGGCTCGGCCTGCGACCGCTCGACGAGGGCGGGGCCCACGACCCCGCCCTGCCCTACATGGCGGTGGAGGTCGATGACGATTGGCACAACTGCGACCCCGACGCGCTGCTCGCCCTGGCCGACCAAATGACCGGGCACATCGAGGAAATCCGCAAGCTGGCGAGCGAGCTGGCGAAGCTCCGCGACAAGACCAAGCGCGAGGCCGCCCCGGCGGGCACCGACGCGCCCCCAACGGACCTGACGACCGCCGGGAAGGACGAGTGAGTAGGCCGTGTGGGACTCGAACCCACAACCAAAGGATTAAAAGTCCTCTGCTCTGCCGTCCGAGCCAGCGCCGGCGCTCTTCGCCTGACCAAGGCGTTGGGACGCGGTGGGCCAAGTGTCTTGCAGAGCGGGTCGGCTCCCGGATTCGCCCTCAACCAGACATCGGCAGCTGGGCGGATCATCCCGCCATGTCGGCTTGCGCGGAATCTCAGCGCGCGACGCTCAACCAACGGGAATCAGATCACTGTTGATGGTGCATGCTTGCTCAAGTAGCTCTTGAACGTCTTCCTGATCTCGGCCTGGAGATAGCCTGCCTGCGCTGAGTTAGGTACCACGTCCGGCTCGAAGCCTCTCTTCCGCGCATCGAGGTAGCGCACGATGCTCGATGACCGGGTGTTGGAGACGAAAAGCTCGTTCTGGGTACGGATGTCGGCGCGCAGCCCCTCGAAGTTTCGCGCGAGACCGATGCCGAGATTGGCAACTGCGTAGTACTTGCACTCCGCAATGAGGACACACTGACTGCCGCGCGGCGCGATGCGCTGGGTACGGCTCAGTGCGGCTTCCTCAGCAGGCAGGACAAGCACGTCACACTCGTGCAGTACGCCCGACGAACCTGTCACGTACACGCCGAGATGGACCTCAAGGGCGGGAGCGCCGTCGAATTCGATCACGGCGTGAGTGAAGGGCTGGCCGTTGCTGTACAGGTGTCCGGGCCCCGTCCGGAAGACAAGGCTGTCGGCCTTGGCCCCGTAGACGTCCTCGTAGGTGACGGTGGCGCCATGCCGACTCGCAGTGGCGACGATCAAGGAGAAGATGAAGCCCTCGTAGACGTCGGACGGCTTCGAGGCGGAATCGTATGAGACCGCCCCCGCCGCCAGAAGGCTCTTGATCTCGCTCACAAGGTGATCAACCGCGTTCACCTGCGCACCTCCCTCGTCACGTCGGCCAACAGCTGACCAACGCGTGCACGGCGCCCCGCCGGCACTCGATCGCCCCAGAACTCCGTCCGGCTACCGCGCGATCGAGCGCCTTCGTCCGGCACAAACACGACCGCCTCAGCGGGGCTCCGGCTGCCGGCGTCTCCCTCGGGCTCACTCCGGAGCGTCTTCAGCACCGCAACTTCCGTCTCAGGCAGCTCGACGAGCACCCGCCTCACCGCATCCAGGAGGAGCTGGACACGCTCTCCATCGGTCAGGGCTCGTGTCGCGATGACCAGCGTCCCCCGCTTGCGGGATGCTTCGTACTCGACGAGGCCAAACAAGCTGCGGGCCACGACCTCGTACCGAGCCGCTGCCGCGGCCGGAGAGTCATCGCTGTGACGCTGCTGGCGTCGGCGGAGGATCTTCTCCTCCGGCACTCCGGCGGCGATGGCCGCGTCGACGTCGTCGATCACCCAACTCAGGGCGGTGTCCTGCAGCGCTTCGCGGAGCTGCTGTTCCGCGCGGCGCAGTTCAAGCTGGTCCATCTCTTCCCTCCTAATCAGGAGTAGGGCTTGCCCGTGGGTCACGTTGGCGGCCATTGTCACGGAACCAGCACGGCACTGCCAGGGAGGATCTGATAACCCCTCTTATCGAGGCGGGGAGTCCAAGACGCCCAGGATCGTCGTATCCTTCTGTGACGTCGCTCCCGGAGCCGCCGCAACCCGAACCGTCACGGGTGGCGGGCCCCGGCTCGACGACCGGAGCGGCCGAATGTGCCGAGAGACAGACAGGGGAGGGGCCCACCGGTGGCAACTGCCTCGCCGAACGCGCCACTGCGTTCTTCAGCGTCTCACCTGATGTCGATGTCCGAAATCGCCGCTTTCGCCCAAGTGAAGCGCCCTGTCGTGTCCACTTGGCGCCGACGCCACCCGGACTTCCCCGCCGCCGTGTCCGAGTACTCGGGACGACCGCTGTTCGACGGCGCGCAGGTGACCGATTGGCTGATCGCCTCCGGCCTGGGCAACGCCGCCCCGACGGAGCTCCGGTCCGAGCTGGCCCTCTTCGGCATCATCGCGCTTCGGGACCGCTACACGCCATGGCAACTGGTCGAGACGCTCGGCAGCCTGCTGTGCCTGCGCCGACTCGACGGCCGGCCACTGGCCGACGACGCGAGCGCCTTCCCTCCCGACACGGAAGCCGACGAGGCACTCTGGGCCGCGCTGCTGCGCCGAGCCGAACGGATGGACGCCGAGGACGATTTCGTGCTCCGCGAGCTACGAACCATGGACGCCACGGTGGCCCCGCTCGCCCGCCTTGCCGAGGAGCTGATCGAGTCCGCTTACGACGAACGCGGCGCGTACGAGTGGCTGCTCGCCGCCCGCTCCCGGCTCGGACTGGACTCCCTCGCCGCCGACGCGGTCACGCCGGAGCTGCGGAGCCTGCTCACCGGGCTCACCGACCTCCGTGTCCGCCTTGAGCGGGGCGAGTCCTTCACTCTTGCCGACCCACATGCCCGCGCCGGCGACTTGCTCGCCTCGCTGCTCGACGCCACGGAGGACCGCGACCGCGTCACCGTCCTCGCCGCCGACCCCGACGACCGGCTCGCCCGTATCACCCGCCGCCGCCTCCTGCTGGCCGGCGTCAGCGAACTCGACCTGGACGTGCAGACCGGTACCGACCTGGAAGAACGCTTCGCGGACCCGGACCTCGTCATCACCCAGCTCCCGTACCGCCCCGGCGAGGACCGCTCGGCAGTCGCCGCCCTGACGCAGCTCGAACGCGTCGCCTACCTCCTCCGCCCTGGATGCACGGCCCTCGTCCTCGGACCGGCCGACGCCCTCGTCGACGAGCTGAAGAGCACCGAGGCCGCCCAGCTCCGCTCGGCCCTCCTACGCGAGAACATCGTCGAGTCGGTCATCGCGCTTCCCGGCGGGGTCCTGCCCTTCCGCCCCGGCTACCGTCCCGCGCTGTGGACGCTCACGCGGGGCCCCGTCCCGGCGGCGGAAGGCAAGGTGCTGCTGGCCGACATCAGCTCGGAACAGCTCACGCCAGGCGTGTGCATGAGGCTCGCCGAGGACGTTCTCCTCTGGCGCGCGGAAGGCTTCCGAACGCTCGACGGCCACGACCCGCGCTACGGCCGCGTGGTCCCCGTCGCCGACCTGGACCGGGCCTTCGGCGGTGCGCTGATCCCGCCCGCGCCGCCCGCCTCCGCGATCTGGTCCGCCAAGGTCACCGAACGTCCCGCCCTGATCGCCGAGGCTGAGGCCCGCTTGGAACGGGCGTCGGCGGAGGCCCGCGCGTACGAGGAGGAGCGCGGCCCATACCGGGGGGACGTACTACGCAGAGTCGGCCGCCTTCCCACGCGCACCACGCTCGGCAAGCTGATCAGCGCTCGCAGGGTGACCCGGCTCCCGGGCCACCGGATCGACGAGAAGCACGTCACCCGCGACGGCCAGCACACGGTCCTGGGCCCCGAGGAGATCACGGGCGAACGAGCCGTGGGCGGGCGCCGTATCGACCGTCTGCTGCTGGCGACGGCGTACGAACGAGCGGCGCTCACCGAGCCCGGAGATGTCGTCTACACCCTCGCGCCCCGCCTCGGCATACATGTCGACCACGACGGCTTCTCGGTCGTCGCGTTCCCGGCCCGCATCCTCCGCGTCAACGCCGACGCCGCCCGTCCGCTCACCCCCCGGGTCCTGGCGGCCCTGCTCGGCGCGGCCCGTGGCACCGCCCGCAGCCCCAGTGCCGTACGCCCCGCTCGCCGCATCGAGGACTACCAGCTCCCCGACCTCGACCCGGAGGATGTGCTGCGCTTCGATGCCCTTCTGGCCGAGACCGAACGCCGGGAACGCCTGCTGCGGGCACAGTCCGACGCCCTCGCCGAGGCCCGCCGCCTGACGATCGCCGGCCTGGCCGACGGCACCCTCACCCTCGGCGAACCCCGAACCATCGACCGCACGTAATCCGTCCGCGCACATCCACTGACAAGCCGGAAGAAGGAACAATGCCTCCCCGCAAGCGAGCCGCGGCAGCCGCCGGACAGGGCGAACTGCTCAGTGTCTCCAGCACCAAGGAGATCCAGGACATCCTGTGGAAGGCCGCGGACAAGCTCCGCGGCTCCATGGACGCCGCCCAGTACAAGGAGTTCGTGCTCGGCCTGGTCTTCCTGAAGTACGTCTCCGACGCCTTCGCCGAACGCCGCGAGGAACTGGCAGCCGACCCCGAACTGGCCCAGATCCCGGAGCACCGCCGGGCGGCCTTCCTCGAGGAGAAGGACGAGTACACGGAGAAGAACGTCTTCTGGGTTCCCCCGACGGCCCGCTGGGGCTACATCTCGGAGAACGCGGGCAGCGCGGAGGACGGCGTCGGCGCGCTCCTGGACACGGCCATGGACGAGGTGATGAAGGCCAACAAGACCCTCACCGGCGTCCTCCCTAAGATCTTCAACCGCGACAACGTCGACCAGAAGCGCCTGAAGGAACTTGTCGACCTCATCAGCGACGCGCGCTTCACGGGTCATGGCGACCGCCCGGCGCAGGACGTGCTGGGCGAGACGTACGAGTACTTCCTGGAGAAGTTCGCCCGTGCCGAGGGCAAGCGAGCCGGCGAGTTCTATACCCCGGCGAGCGTGGTCCGCCTGATCGTCGAGGTGCTGGAGCCGTATGAGGGGCGGGTTTATGACCCGTGCTGCGGTTCGGGAGGCATGTTCGTGCAGAGCGGCAAGTTCGTGGCACGGCGGCGCGGTAAAGACCACACGCACGACATCGCAATCTACGGCCAGGAGGCGAACGAACGCACGTGGCGCCTGGCCAAGATGAACCTCGCCATCCACGGCATGGACCCGAAGGGCGTCGGCGACCGCTGGGCAGACACGTTCGCGGACGACAAACTGCCGGACCTGAAGGCCGACTTCGTGATGGCCAACCCGCCGTTCAACATGTCCGACTGGGCGAGGAAGTCGGACGACAGGCGGTGGCGGTACGGGGTTCCGCCGCAGTCGAACGCCAACTACGCGTGGCTCCAGCACATCGTGTCCAAACTGGGGGATCGGGGCAGCGCGGGCGTGGTGCTGTCGAACGGTTCGATGTCGTCCAAACAGTCGGGCGAGGGAGAGATTCGCGCGGCGATGGTCGAGGCGGATCTGGTGTCCTGCATGATCGCGCTGCCGGGAAACTTGTTCCGTACGACTTCGATTCCGGCATGCCTGTGGTTTCTCACCAAGGAGAAGGCTCGGCGGGGCACGAAGGCGCTGGAGGACCGGCGAAGCCAAGTCCTGTTTATCGACGCGCGGTCGATGGGCATGATGCGTGACCGCACAGAGCGTGTCCTTGAGGACGAGGACTTGGAGAAGATCTCCGACACCTATCACGCCTGGCGGGGCACGAAGTCGGCGAAGGACAAGGGCCTTACATACGAGGACGTGCCGGGGTACTGCTACAGCGCGACGCTGGAGGAGATCGAGAAGCACGACTATGTGTTGACGCCGGGGCGGTATGTGGGGGCGGCAGAACCCGAGGAAGACCCGGACGCAGAGCCAGTGGAGGAGCGAATCGCTCGGCTGACGAAGGAACTGTTCGAGCAGTTGGACGAGTCGGCGCGGCTGGATGCAGTAGTGCGGGAGCAGTTGAGGAGGATCGATGGCTGAGTGGCGCCAGACCACCTTGGACCAGTTGGTCAAGCTTCAGCGTGGCCACGACCTCCCGACCTCCCAAAGGAGAGCCGGAAGCGTGCCTGTCATGGGCGCTGCGGGCCAGAGCGGTGCGCATGACACGGCGATGGCTAAAGCACCGGGAGTCGTGCTGGGGCGCGCCGGGGCGTCTATGGGCAAGGCGACGTATTGCGATACCGATTTCTGGCCGCTCAATACGGCACTTTATGTTACAGATTTCCAGGGAAATGACCCGAGGTTCACTTATTACCTGCTTGATCGAATCGATTTTTCTGGATACAATTCTGGGGCCGCTCAGCCCATGCTCAATCGGAACTACATCACTCAGATCCGGATTTCGCTGCCGGAGCCTGCGGAGCAAAGGGCCATCGCTGTCGCAGTTGGCGCATTGGACGATAAAGTCGAGATCAACAAGCGCGTCGCATACACCGCCGAAAGCCTTTGCAGGGGCATCTTTTCGGAGCAGTCACAGGAGGCACGTATCCCTGTGGGAGAGATCGCGGTCTTGCGCAAGGGGCAAGTAGTGCCGGAAAATCTGACTGAGGTGAACGTAGCTCATTACAGCCTGCCTGCGTTCGACTCTGGTGCGATGCCGGAAATCACAGATCCCCGATCCATCAAGAGCGCGAAATTTGCAGTCCGACAGCCGTCCGTCCTTTTGTCGAAATTGAACCCCGAAATCCCTCGGGTGTGGAATGTTTCCCCGGATCGTAAAATTCCAGCCCTTGCATCTACCGAGTTCCTGGTGTTGGAGCCGCAGAATGGAGTGACCACGGCCGAGCTCTGGGCGGTCCTGTCCCAGCCTGAGCTGCTTGGCGGTCTTGCCGCCAAAGTGACCGGTACTTCCAAGAGTCATCAGCGAGTGCGGCCGGATGAAGTGATGAATTCGACGGTCGTTGACCCACGTGTACTTGGAGACGCGCGGGGGCAGGCACAGGCACTGGTTGATCGGGCCATGCAAGCCCGCAATGAGTCGCGCGGCCTAGCCGACCTCCGCGACACCCTCCTCCCCCAACTGATGTCCGGCAAGCTCCGCGTCCGGGACGCCGAGAAGATCGTGGAGGACGCCGTATGACCACAGGAAGCAGCAGCGAGCACACCCCCGCCCACCTCGACGCCAAAATGACTGAGGCCACCTGGGAGCACCTGGCCCTGGACGAACTCGCCGAGCTCGCCTGGCAGGCCAAGCCCGGCAAAGACCTAGCCCCCGGTACCGGCCATCGCCGCGACTGGGACGACCTGGTCCTCCACGACGAACTCCAGGCAGCCATCGAGAAACTGAATCCGGAGCTGACCGCAAGCGCCGTCCACGAAGCGCTCCGTATCGCCACCGACCCCGCCTCTCGCGAGGCGTACCCGGAGAACAAGCAGGCCCACGCATACCTGACTGCCGGCATTCGCCTTACCTACACCGACGAGTTCGGCGCCGAGCAGACCCCCACCGTCCGCCTCGTCGACTTTACCGACCCCGACGCGAACAGCTACCTCGCTGTCAACCAGGTCACGGTCCGGGACACTGACGGCAGCCACCGTCGCTTCGACATCGTTCTGTACGTCAACGGCCTCCCCCTCGCCGTCATCGAACTCAAAAGCGCCTCCGACGAGAACGCCACCCTCAAGTCGGCGCACGCCCAACTCCAGACGTACATCTTGGAGTTCCCGATTGCATTCCGCTACAACGTCCTCTGCCTGGTCTCCGACGGGATAACCGCCAAGTACGGCACGGCATTCACGCCGTACGAGCACTTCGCGCCCTGGAACGTCGACCACGAGGGCGAGCGCGTCGACACCAACGAGCCCGGCTACGACGGCCTCGACGCGCTGAACCTGGCCCTGCACGGCCTGTTCACGCAGGACCGGTTCCTCTCCCTCACCCGCAACTTCGTCAACTTCCCCCCGCCCAAGCCGGGAGAGCCTCTCTCCGGCAAGCGCATCGCGAAGCCGCACCAGTACTTCGCGGTGAACAAGGCGGTGGACGCCGTTGTCGAGGCTTCGCGGACGAACGGCCAGGCCGGCGTGGTCTGGCACACGCAGGGCGCGGGCAAGTCGGAGGAGATGGTGGAGACGGCGGCGCTGGTCGCCCGCCACCCGGCCCTGAACAACCCCACCATCGTCGTCATCACCGACCGCAATGACCTCGACGATCAGCTCTACGACACCTTCCTCGACAGCGAGACCTTGCTCGGGCAGAAGGCGCACCAGGTCGACAAACGGGAAGAATTGCGCTTCGAGTTGGCGCGTCGCAACGTCGGCGGGATCGTCTTCACGACCCTCCAGAAGTTCGGACTGAGCAAGGAGGAGAAGGACGCCGGCAAGTCCCACCCCCTCCTTTCCGAGCGCCGCAACATCCTGGTGATCGTCGACGAGGCTCACCGCTCGCACTACGACAGCCTCAACGGCTACGCCCGCCACTTGCGCGACGCCCTGCCGTACGCCACCCTGCTCGCCTTCACCGGTACGCCGATCTCGAAGGCCGAGGCCGACACCCGTGCCGTCTTCGGCGAGTACATCGACATCTACGACCTGACGCGCGCCGTCGACGACGGGGCAACGGTCCGTGTGTTCCACGAGCCGCGCGTCATCGAGGTCGACCTGCCCGATGGCGTCGACCCAGGAAAGCTTGACGAGCAGGCCAACACCCTCACCGAGGGCATGGACGACGCCGAACGCCGCCGGGCCATCCAGTACGCGACGACGATGAACACTGTCTACGGCGCTCCCGACCGCATAGCGACGCTCGCGGACGACCTGATCGCCCATTGGGAGCAGCGGCGCGAGCTGGTCAAGCCCGACATCGGCGGGCCCGGCAAGGCGATACTCGTGTGCGCGACCCGCGACATCTGCGTACGGGTTTTCGACGCGCTGGCCGAGCGGCGGCCCGGCTGGGTGAGCACGGAGGTCGACAAGGGCGTCATGAAGATCGTCTTCCATGGCGACCACTCCGACCCCGAGCACCTGCGCAAGCACTCGCTGCGCAAGTCCCAGCAGAAGGTCATCCAAAAGCGCGCCAAGGACCCTGACGACGAGCTGGAACTGCTCATCGTCCACTCGATGTTGCTCACCGGCTACGACGCGCCGCCCATCCACACCCTGTACATGGACCGCCCCATGCAGGGTGCCAACCTGATGCAGGCCCTGGCCCGCGTCAACCGCCGCTTCCGCAACAAGCAGGACGGCCTGCTCGTCGGCTACGCGCCGCTCACCGACAACCTCGCCAAGGCCCTGCGCGAGTACTCGGACCAGGACCGGAAGGACCAGACCCTCGGCGCGGACATCGAGCGAGCCGTCACCGAGGTCAAGAACGAGCTGGCCACTATCAAGGGGCTGCTGGCCGGGAGCCGTTGGAAGGAGTGGCTGGCCGACACCCGCCGCCCCGACTCCCGCAAGCGCGCACTGCGCCTGACCGCCGACTTCCTGCGCGACCCGAAGAACCCGGGCAACAAGGTCGAGCCCCCTGCCAAACCGCTCTCCGCTCGCTTCAAGGACAGCGCCGCCCGGCTGGATCGTTTCTACCGTGTCTGCGCGATGAGTAAGGAGATCACCGAGCGCTGTGAAGAACTGGACGACTGGCGCCGTGATATCTCCTTCTTCAGCGAGGTCCGTGCCTGGATGATCAAGCTCGACGCCGCCCAGCGCGAGGCGAGCGGGGAGCCGCTCAGCGCCGAGGTCCAGCGCTACCTGCAGGCCCTTGCGGCCTCCGTCGTTGACGCCGACGAGATCACCGACCTGTACGCGGAGGCCGGGATCGGCCGGCTGGACATCACCCGCCTCAACGAGGCGCAGCTGCGCAGGCTGGAGAATTCCGAAACTCCGCACCTGGTCACCGAGGCACTGCGCCGCATGATCCAGCAGAGGATGCGAGAGGTGACCAAGCACAACGTCGTCCGCAACGAGAGCTTCTCCCAGCGCCTTGACGACCTGATGAAGCGGTACATGCTTCAGCAGCTCACCAGCGCCCAGGTCATTGCCGAACTCGCCGCCCTGGCCAGGGAGGTGTCGGCGGAGGCCCGCCGCGGCGAGCAGTTCGACCCGCCGCTGACCCACGCCGAGCTGGCCTTCTACGACGCGGTCGCGCACCGCAACATGGCCGAGCTGATGGAAGGGGGTCAGGACACACTCGCCAAGATCGCCCGGGCGTTGGTCAAGGACATCCAGAAGAACCTCTCCGTCGACTGGCTCTCCCGCGAGCCCGTCCGAGCCAAGCTCCGCACTCGCATCCGCCGCGTACTGGCGATGTTCGACTACCCGCCGGAGGAGGAACGCACGGCGGTCGACCTCGTCCTCAAACAGATGGAGATCGTGGCCGCCCTCTGGGCACCTGCCGCAAAGTAGCCCAAACCTCAACCAGAAACGACTCACCTGACCTCGGCATTCGATAACCAGGGTTATCGTGCCAGGCGTAGGTCTTGCACTCTTTCCGTCTCTAACGTCTGTCCCGTCGCGTCGGGCTCGTACGCAGCCGGAGGCTCGTCCCTCCCATCACCGCGCCCCGCCCGGCCGGCTCCTCGTCGGAACAGACAACGGAAGAGCGGAGAGCACCATGGCGGAAGACCCCGGGCAGAACCCGCCCCCCGAGCGCGTCGAGCAGGCCGGGCAGCCCTTCGGCGGCGGCAGGTCCTCGGCGCTCTCCGAGGTGGCCGCCCGTCTGGAAGTGTCCAGCCTCGCCGAGACGACCAAGTCGCTCCTTCGCGAGGCGCTGCGAGGGGCGGGAGCCAGCTCGGCTGCCTCCACCGGCCCGCAGCCCGACCACAAGGTGTTCCTGGAGTCCATCAGCGTCAGCGGCTTTCGCGGCATCGGCCGCAAGGCACGTCTGCGGCTGAGCGCGAAGCCCGGTGTCACTCTCGTGGTGGGGCGCAACGGATCGGGAAAATCCAGCTTTGCCGAGGGCGCCGAGACGGCGTTCACCGGCCGGACCGCCCGCTTCGACAAGCAGCGCGGCGAGGTATGGCGCAGGCACTGGCGCAACCTGCACGACGGGACCGAGCCGAAGATCGAGGTCCGCCTCGCCATCGCGGGTGACGCCCGGCCGTCCACGCTGACGTGCGCCTGGCCGGGCGACGACGTCACTGCTCCCGAGGTCGAGTTCAATCGGCCGGGGCACGGTCGGCGGCCTTTCAAGGACGCCGGCTGGGAGCGGGCGCTGATCGACTACCGGCCCTTCCTGGCGTACTCCGATCTCGACAAGGTGATCAGCGGCAAGCCCAGCGAGCTCTTCGACTCGGTCGCCACCATCCTCGGGCTCGGCGAACTGGCGGCCGCGGACGAGCGGCTCCAGGCCATCGAGAAGGAGCTCAACTCCGCGGTGAGGACGGCCGAGGCCGAACGTCCCGCACTCGTCGAGGAGCTGTCCGCGCTGGACGACCCCCGGGCAAGGCTCGCGCTGGCGGCCATCTGCGGGTCAGGCAGGCCCGACTTCACTGGGCTGGATGCCCTTGTGACGGGGCTGCCCGACGCGGACGACGGTCGTCTCCGGGAGCTTCGCGCGACCGTCGCGCTGACAGGCCCCGACCTCGACGCGGTCGGCGCGGCCGTGGACCGACTGCGTAAGGCCGTAGCGGTACTCGATGACGTGCGTGCCTCCGGTGCCGAGGACGCCCACCAGCGCGCCGAACTGCTGGCCGGGGCTTTGGACCACAGCCGTCGGCACGCAGACGAGGGCACCTGCCCGGTGTGCGGGTCCGCCCGGCCGCTCGACAAGGTATGGGCCGAACGGACTGCTGAACAGGTGGCGGCCTTGCGGCGGGAGGCCGCCACCGCCCAGCAGGCACGCACCGAGCTGGGAGAAGCGGTGGACGCCGTCCGTTACCTCATCGCGCGGGCCCCCGCGTGGCTGCCCGCTCCGCTCGTCGCCCCGTGGGAGGAGTGGGCGTCCTGCCGGGCGATCGACGATGCCGAGCGGCTCGCTGCCCGCGCCGAGACCGCCGCGCTCGTCCTTGCCGATGCCTGTGCGGCTCTGCGGGAGGAAGCCGCCCGGGAACTGGAGATGCTCGACGAGACGTGGCGGCAGTGCGTCACCCGCGTCGCGGGGTGGCTCGGCCGGGCGCGGACCGCGGTGGAGGCCAGGCCGAAGCTGAGCCGGGTCAGGGCGGCCCGCAATTGGCTCAGGGAGGCGTGTGCCGAGCTGCGCGAGGACCGGCTGCGGCCCTTCGAGGAGCGTTCGCAGCGGATCTGGGAGGAACTGCGCCAGCAGAGCAACGTGGACCTGCGTTCCGTACGCCTCGCCGGCAGTGAGAAGGCCACCGTGCGCAAGCTCGTGATGGATGTGTCCGTGGACGGTACGGAGGCGGCGGCTCTCGGCGTCATGAGCCAGGGCGAACTGCACTCCCTCGCGCTTTCGCTCTTCCTGCCGCGTGCCGCCGCGCCGGACAGCCCCTTCGCGTTCATCGTTATCGACGACCCCGTGCAGTCCATGGACCCCGCGAAGGTCCACGGCCTCGCGAAGGTCCTGCACGACCTCGGTGAGACCCGGCAGGTCGTGGTGTTCACCCACGACACGCGGCTCCAGCGGGCGTTCACCAGCCAGGATCTGCCGGTGACCGTACTGGAGGTGGAACGGGAGGGGCGCTCGGCGGTGACCGTGCGCCGGGTGACCGATCCCGTCGGCCAGGCGCTGGCCGACGCACGCGCCCTCGCCCGTACGCGGAACCTTCCGCCGGCCGCCCTGACCCATGTACTGCCCGGTCTCTGCCGCACCGTCCTGGAACGCGCATTCTCCGAGGCGGCGTGGCTGCGCCTCCACCGCGCTGGACTGGCCGAGCACGAGGCGGAGAAGACCGTCATGGCCGCGGTCAAGCTGATGGACATCGCCGCCCTGGGGCTCTTCGGGGACCCGTCCAGGACCGGTGACGTCTACCGGGAGCTGCGCAGGCGGTGCGGCTCCGGGGCCGTGAACCTCATCCGGCGGTGCCAGGAGGGCGCACACCCGGCCGGCACGCCGATGCCCGACCCGCTTCGGTTCGTGGGGGCCATCGCGGCCGTCGCGGAGACCGTACGCAAGCCGGAGGAGCCCACCCAGTGAATGTGACGATGCATCAGTTGCTCGACACAGCAGAGCTGCTCATTGAGAACAACGGTGACGCCGCCACAACCGGCTCTGCCAACGGCGGCAGCGCGCTCCCGGTCACCGCGGCAAGCCGGTGTCGCGGTGCTGCCTTCGCCCTCCGCGCCGCACTGGAGAGCGCGGTCGCCATCTGCCTCGCCGCCCACGGCGCGCCGCACGCAATCTGTGAGGGCACCATGCGGGCCTCACTCATCTGGCTCCGCATCTGCGCCGAGGCCGGAACCGCTCGCCGGGCGAGGGCCGTGTGGAGCCAGCTGTGTCTGGGATGCCACTACCACCAGTACGAGATCGGCCCCACGGAGGACCAGGTGCGCGCCTGGCGTACCGAAGTGGCGGCGATCGTCGCCCTGCTGGCTCCCTGACCACCTTCGGCCGCTCAGCGGCCGAGGATCGCCTCGCGTGCGGCGCGGGCCCAGATGGCCTGTTGGCGGGTGGTGAAGCCCATACGGTTCCAGTGGAAAAGGACGTGCCTGGCCAGGACGCTGCGCAGCCCGATGCGGAGGCTACCGGCACGTGCGGCATGCCCGAGTGCTCTTCCGCTGCTGCGTACGTCGATGACCCAGGTTCGCAGTGGCGTCAGAGGGCCGTCGGCGAGGAGGGCGTCCGTATCGAGGGCAAGGAGTCGCCGCAGCGGAGGCGCCATACGACCGACCTGGCCCTGAGGCACATCAGGGGGTAGTGGCCGATGTTCCTCGACCTGTCCCCAGACATCTCCCTGTTCGCCCCACTCCAGTCCGGCCACGCGGAGGAATGCGGTGATGAGGAGCAGGGACGTCTCCTTGGGGCCGAGGAGATCGCAGGCGCCGTCTGCCGCCCGCTCGTGGTGGTCGAGAACACCGACGCTGTCTACGTGGAACAGCATGTGCGAGAGCGTCATGCCGTAGGTGCCGCCGAACGCGACTGTCTCCGGCTCGTACAGGGAGGGCCACCATCGTTGGACGGCGCCTCGGGACGCTGCGTGGTCGAGCGCTTCGGCGACGCGGCTGACCGTGTCTGCGCCCCGCGCGTCCCTGTCCGGCTGGACGCGTAGGCGCCAGCAGGGGTGCTTGCGCACGAACCACCACCCGCCGACCGGGTCGGCCCGCAGGGACGGCAGGAGGAATGCGCGAAAGGCGTGCTCGGCGGTGGGGTAGTCGGTGAACTCGATGTTCACCTGGTGCCAGCCCGTCGGCTGGGTGTCGAGAGTGGCCACGCCGGCCGCGCGGTAGCGGTCGGCCATGTCGGCGAGCCGGGCCGGGGACGTGCACGCCTGGGTCGCTGCCTCCCTCACCGGCGTTCCGGTGAGGACGGCCAGGATGGCGGCTTCCAGAGCAGAGGCTTCCTTGTGGTCCACTTCGTCGTCTCCTCAGCACAGGAGCAGGCAGGCATCCCAGTCGGTGGCGGGCTCGGAGTCCGGTTCGGCGCTCTGGAATGCCAGGACTGCTCCTGCGGTCCCTTCGAGCAGTCCGTCCTCCTTCGGAGGGCGGAGGGCTAGGAAGCGTTCGCGGAGCTCGCGGAGATGCGACTTGAACACGGCGGGGTCCTCCGCGTCCTGGGCGACGCGTTGGACCGTGCGCAGTAGGCCACCGACGCCGTGGCACAGGCCGCGGCTGGTGAGTTGGGCGAGTTGGAGCGGACCGGAGAGGCATGCGAGGAGTGCCCGCTCGGCCATGCGTTGCCGGTGGGGGTCTCCGAGGGCAATGGCGGCGAGCTGCTGGGCGCGGGCCAGCCCTGGGGTGCCGTAGCACCAGGAGGGAGTGGCCGGGTGGTCGGGGACTACGGTGGTTGAGGTGACCCATCGTGGCCAGCGGGTGCTGGCATGATCGCTTTGACGTATCCGGTCCAGCCAGCGGCAGATCCGGAGCATCGCGTCGTGGTGGCCGGGCACGGTGATGCCGCGCCGTGCGGCGAGTGCGAGGAGTGCGAGCGGGCCGGCGATGCCGTGGGCCAGTCCGGCGTTGGCGTGGCCGCCGGGCATGGGCGCGTCGAGGTGTGTGGGGCCGTGCCAGACCCACCAGCCAGGCAGGGGGCGTCCGTCGGGGCTCGAGATCGGCTCGGTGAGGCGTACCAGGTACTCCAGTACGCCCTTCAGCGCGTCGCCTTCGGGGGCGCGGCGCAGCAGGAGGGCGCCGAGTCCGGTCAGTCCGCGTAGCAAGTCGTACTCGGCGAAGCTGGTCTGGGCCCCGTCGTCGATGCGCGCGTGGGCGGCGTCCAGTCGGCGGCGGGTGTGCGTGGCGACGATCGTGTCGAGGGTGTGCAGGGCGCCTGCGTACCGGTCGCTGTCGGCGGCTGCCAGGTGCAGGACGTAGGCCATCGCGGGTGCGCCGAGGAAGAGACTCGCCTCCGGGCCGTCGATGAGGGGCCCGATGGTGGCGAGATGGCTGTGCACGGCTTGCCAGGAGCCGGTGCCACGGTGGGCCCGTTCGATGGGAAGCAGGGCCGTACCGAGCGGGCCGTGGGCGAGCGACTGCCGGGTGGTGTTCAACGACGAGGCGGTCGTCACCTCGGTGCTCCCCGGTGTCGCGTGGTCCACGACAGCGCGGCGGTGCGCGCCAGGCGGCGGCAGGTGGCCTCGCCGTCCGGGTCGATGCCGGCGGCCCGGTTGTGGTGCATGTGCAGGAGGGAGGGCAGGACGGCGAGTGGATCGGCGTTGCCCTCGTTGGTGAGGGCGATGCGGTACTGCTCCAGGGCAGTCCTGCGGCGGGCCCAGGTTGCGGCGACGCGGTCGCCTCCGGGCAGCGAGCGCAGCGTGGCGAGGCCGGTGTCCGGGGCGGAGAGGCGTACCGCCTGATTCTGTACGTCGCGAGCGGGCGCGGTGCCTTCCGACTTCAGCAGGTTTTCCACCAGCCAGCGATGGCCAGCGACCGGACTGCCGGTGAAGGCCACCGCGATGTCCACGAAGCTGGCCGCGGTGACGGCCGGGCGAAAGTCGGCCGGGATGACGAGAGCCAGCTGCGCGGTTGCGGCGGCGGAGTCCGCGGCGAAGAAGTGCTCGGCGGCGTCGAGGACGTGTCCGGTTCCGTAGCGGCCGGTCTCTGGCTCGTCGGTGTCCCATTGGATGCGGCTGATCAGTCCGTCGTCGCGGAGCGCCGCCGCCCAGGCCCCGACGCGCTGGGCCGTGCCGCCGAAGGCGTGCGTGCCGGGCAGCTTGAGCCGGAGACGGAGGTGGGTGCCCGAGTCGCTGTAGCGGGTGAACCACCATGACGGTGCCCCGTCCTCCCACTGCTCGAACAACGTGGGCAGGTACGTGGTCAGGATCTCCACGGCGCGCTCGGGATGGCAGTAGAGCTTCAGGTACGCCCACCGGGAGGTGCCGGGCAGGCGCCCG
Organism: Streptomyces boetiae; assembly: GCF_031845405.1. Lineage (NCBI taxonomy): Bacteria > Bacillati > Actinomycetota > Actinomycetes > Kitasatosporales > Streptomycetaceae > Streptomyces > Streptomyces boetiae. The sequence continues at coordinate 23,582 of NZ_JAVREN010000011.1, read as the reverse complement.
GAGTCACGACGAACCACCGTGCCATGGAACGGAAGTGGGGTGGCGGGCGGGAGGGTTGAGGCGAACGGCATGGTGATCTCGTGAGCGCGGCCGAGCCAGCCGTACGCGGCCTCCTCCGGTGCCTCGTGCACGGTAACCGTGTCGGTGCGTTCTACCTCACTGCGCAGCATCTGCAGGTGCGTGGGGTCGTCGAGGTCGAGTCGCAGGCGCTGGTCGTCGGAGCCGACGAAGACCGTGCGGGATACCCCGTAACGGCAGCGCCAGTCCACGAGTCGGCGTATCCAGCCGGTCCCGTCGTGCGCACCCAGGTCGCGCTTCCTCAGCCGCCAGCAGGCCGGGGAGAGGATCGTGCGGCCGACGCGGACCGCGGGCAGGAAGGGCAGTCGAACGGCGGCTCCCCAGGCGAAGGGCGCCAGCACGGCGACGTGCGAGCGGTGGACCTCGGTCACGAAGCGGACCAACGGGTGTGTGGCGTTGCTGAGTTCCACGGCGTTCAGCACCGACGGCTCGACGCGCCTGCCGGTGGCGAGCGATACCAGGTAGAGGCGTTGGGAGTCCGCGCCGACGGCGAGATCGTCCAACTGGAGTGTGGCGGCCGGGTTGTGCTCGGCAAGGGAGAGCAGGTGCGGTACGACGGCGGGGGTACGGCTGACGTTCTGGGTGCGCAGCCGCAGCGGCGGGCTGGAGACCTGAACCCGGACGGCGCTCGCGGCCAAGGTGGGCAAGGCGGCGTAGGCGGCCAGCATGCGCTGTTGGTCGACGTCCTCCAGCGTCGCCAGGAAGCGTCCAGTAGTCGTTCCGGCCGCCAGCGACAGGCCCGCGAGGGACAGCTCGAAGCGGCCCTGTTGCAAGGCGGCCTGGGATTTCGCGAGCACCGTGAAGCACAGCTCGACGTGCGCGGGCACCTGGGAGACATCGCCAACCGCGAGCGCGGCGAAGTCCTCTCCCGTGAGGACGACTTCCCGAACGCCGTTCACTGCGGCTTCCTGGGCGAGTGCCAGGAGGTGTTCGTCCCGGCGGGTGGTAGCCAGGACGGGCCGGCTCAGGGCGGAGTCCCGGTAGCCGGCCGGGAAGCCCAGGCCGATGTCGGGGTCGGTGAGATCTCGTAGCGGGACCAGGGCGCCCATGCTGTACCGCTCCAGGAAGCGGGCGCGGTAGTCCTGCCAGGCCACGGCCCCGTTCGGGAATGGCGAGATGCGTGCCATGACCGCCAATGCGCGCTCCGCCTCACGGGCGACCTCCGTGGGGAGAGCGATGTCGCAGTCGGGGCGCAGGTTCACCGCGAGTAGCCGGTCGGTCGTCCCGGTCACGGCCGTCATGCGGTGGGTCGCCTCGGCGCGGATGGTCCGCTGCTCGTCGGCCGGTTCGGCGTCGTGGCGGGTGAGGAGCTGGTGGATCCGGCGGAGTTGCGCGATGGTGGGCGCGGCCTGGGAGACGGCGTCCGCGCCGAGGGAGGCGAGTTGAGACATGGCGTGGCCGAGGGCGTCGTCGGTGGTCATGGGTGCCCGCAGGCTGGTGAGGAGAACGCGGTGCGCGACGAGGTGGCGCAGCATGTCCTCGATCACGGTGGTGGGGGTGTCCGGGTAGTCGCCCCGCAGCTTGGCCGCGATGTCCTCGACCGTGATGGGGGTGCGGGCGAGGTTGAGCACGGTCTCAACGGCTGGGGTGCGCCGCAGGGTCACCTCGGCGGGCCCGTCCACGCCGGGCTGGTGCGGCAGGACGACCTTGGTGCCCCGAATGAAGCAGGTGGGGTCGGCCATGACGGGCAGGAGCCGCAGCAGGCCAGGGTGCGTCTCCAGGGCGGTGACCGCGTCGTTCAACCACTTCGCGTCCGCGCGGGCGGTGACGCGGTGCCGCGTTCCCCAACGGACTTCCACGGTGTCGCCAAGGCGGAGGGGCGTGGCTCCCGCGAACAGGCCGAAGGGAGTGGCGCGGTGCCGCATCCGCAGGAGGTAGCGGATCAGGGACACGACGGCGCGTCGCACCGGACGTGGCCGCTGGATGTGGCCGGCGAGCACGCCGTGCACGGCTAACGCCAGCGCGGGGCTGGCGACCTCGATGGCCGCCGCCGTGGTGTCGTCGGCCCAGGTGCGCCCCATCCACTGCCGCCAGCGGTGAACGTCGGCGGCGGTGTCGCCGTCCACGTCCGGCCAGGAGGGCGGCTCGGCCGCCAGCGGGCGGGCCGCGGTTCTGATGAGCGCGGCGTCAACGGCGTGGTACATCGCAGTGCCTCCTTCATCGTCGCGGTGTGATGCGGGGTCCGGGGCGGCCTCTGGGCCCCGGACCCCGTGCCGCTTGATCAGCCGCCGATGCAGGTGCTGTTGGAGCAGGCCGACTGACAGGTGGAGGTGCAGCCGTCGCCGGTGTCGTTGAGCAGCCCGGCCACGACCGGGGCAGAGGCGAGGATCTCGATGTCGAGGTCGAAATCCGAGCCGGCGTCCGGCGCGTACTCGGTACCGGTCTTGATCGTTGCGCTGGTCTGCGGTGCCATCTCGTTCCTCCTGGGAATGTGGTGGTGGCTGTGCCTTTGCTGCCTGGCCCGTGCCGTTGGCGCTACGGCCAGGTGATCGCGATCCGCGTGTGCGGCCGGTCGATGACGCGGCCCGCGGGTAGCTGGTCGTCCGGCGTATCCGCCGGGTATACCCCGATGCGGGCGCGGTTGCCGCGCTGCTCCCGGCCCCAGACCTTGATCTGCTCGACCATCGCGTCGCCGACCGCCTGGGCGTGAAGGCCGTGGGCGATGGCACCGAGCTCGAACCGGTCGGGATCGTCGGTCGGCCGGACCGTCCGGTAGGCGAAGCTGGCGCCCTCGACGAGCGTGGGAATGCCGTGCGGGGAGACAGATGCGACCAGCCCGCGGGCACGGGCCGCCGGTGTCCCGGTCAGGAGCGGGAGGTTGTCGAAGACGGTGGTCAACCACAGGTCGAGGTGTTCGTTCGACTCGTCACCCGCCAGCGTCACCCCGGACCACGCCTCGACGCGCGGAGCGTTCAGGGCGGCGCGCAGGGCCTCGACGTTGGGCTCCGGGTGCCCGTCCAGCCGCAGACCGACCTCCTCACCCTCGACGTCATGCAGTAGCACCAGACGGACCCGGTTCTCGCCGACCCCCTGCATCGGAACGAAGCCGCACAGCTCGAACCCGTCGCTGACCAGCCGGTGCCCGCGGCGGACGAACGCCACCGTGCGCGTCATGCCGCGCATCCGCAGCGGGACGACGAGCCGGCCCCCCTCCACGAGCTGATCCCGCCACGCCGGAGGGACGTCGGCGGCCTGCACCGTGACAATGACACGGTCGTACGGGGCGTACTCCGGTACTCCCGCCTCACCGTCTCCCGTGACGACGCGGACCCGGCCCTCGTAGCCGGTCTCGTGCAGGAACTTCTCCGCGCGCCCCGTCACCTCCGGGTCGATGTCGGCGGTGACCACGAGGCCGTTCTTCCCGACGATCTCAGCCAGGTACGCGGCGTTGACGCCCCCCGAACCGATCTCCAGAACGCGCATTCCCGGACGGATGTCACCCTGCTCGATCTGCATGGCCTGGATACGGGGCGCGGACACAGAACTGAGCTGAACGCCGTCGGCGTCCGTCTTCGTGATCACAGCGTGTTCCACGCGGTAGGTCGTCGCCACGTCCTGCTCGGGGGTGGCGAGATGGCGCGGGACCTTCTGGAAGGCGGCCACGGCACGGCTGTCCCGGAGGGCTTCCATGTCGACGAGCTGCCTGACCATCTCGTCCCGCAGCTGCTGCGCTGGCACGGCGGGTTTCACGTCGTCGGTCGTCATGTCGGGGTGGTTCTCCACGGTTCTCCTTCTCGGCGATGCGCGCCGGGTCCGGATTGAGGCTGATGGCGACGTTCGGTAGCGGCGTCATGACAAGAAGAACGGTGGAGGTGCCGCTCAGGGAAGGAACTCTTGCTGAACTTCCGTGCCCGTTCGCAGCCTTCGGGGTCGGGCGCCCGAGCACCCGCTGCCACACTGATCCTTGTGATGGAACTGAATGGACGCCCCGCCGACCCCGAGTCCTTGAAGGCCCTGGCGCTGACCAACTATGGGCACTTCACCTCAATGCGCGTGGACGACCAGCGGGTGCGTGGTCTCGCCCTGCACCTGGAGCGGCTTGAACGTGACTGCCGGACCGTGTTCGGCGCCCAGCTCGACACCGCCCGTGTACGGGAGTACGTGCGCCGGGGCGTGACCGGGCGGGAGGGGTCGTTCATCGTCCGGGTGAGCGTCTTCGACCCGGCCCTGGACATGGGGCACCCCTCATCGCCGGCGACCCCGCACATTCTGGTGACCACGCGCCCCACCGGCCCGATGCCGCTGCCGCCGCTGCGCGTGAAAACCGTGCCGTACGTGCGTGACCTGCCCGCCGTCAAGCACCTCGGCCTCTTCGGGACCCTCCACGCCAGGCGCGCCGCGCAGCTGTCGGGCTTCGACGACGCGCTGTTCGCCGGTCCCGACGGCCTCGTGTCCGAGGGCGGTACCTGGAACGTCGGGTTCATCGACGCCGACGGTGCCGTCGTGTGGCCCAAGAGCGAGGTCCTGCCGGGCGTCACCATGGCCCTGCTCCAGCAGCACCATGCACATACGACGTCGCCCGTGACCTTGTCCGAGGCACATGGGATGCGGGCCGCGTTCGCCACCAACACCAGCATCGGGGTCCGGGTGATCTCGGCCATCGACGACACCACGCTGCCGACCGAGCACGCGGTGCTGGCGTCGCTGCGCGACGTGTACATGAGCCTGCCCGGCGACCCTGTCTAGGAACGTTGCCATGGGGGTGGTCCGCTGGACCGGACGGGAGACGAAGGCGCTACGGCTCGCGCACCGCATGACAGTCCGGGGGTTTGCCGCGCGGATCGGCGTGAGCGACCGCATGGTCTCCAAGTGGGAGAAGCGCGGTCTCGGCATCGTCCCGCGTCAGGGCACCCAGGCCGCGCTGGACACCCTGTTGTCCGTCGCCGGCACGGAGATCCAGGAGCGGTTCGCCACGCTGATCACGGAACAGGCCGCGTCCGGCGAGGATCCGCGCACGGAGACGTTACTCGCGGCCGACGCCCGCCGGCACCGGCGCCATCCCGTGGACGGCAAGCTGATGGTGCTGGTCGAGGAGGGAATCTATCTCTCCGGCCGGGACAACGAGGCACAGTGGCTCCCCGCGTTCTGGATCGACGTCTTCCCCACCACGAACGCCGACTACGCCCGGTACGTCCAGGACGCCGGCGCGGCGCCACCCCGGCACTGGGGCGGCGACGGCCGATGCCCGGACAGCGTCCACGACCACCCCGTGGTGTGGGTGACCTGGCACGAGGCAGCCGCCTACGCCGCTTGGGCGGGCAAGTCGCTGCCGACCAGCCAGCAGTGGGAGAAGGCCGCTCGCGGCCCCCGGGGCAACCCGTATCCGTGGGGCGACGCCGCGACCGCCGCCAAGTGCAACGTTCGCGAATCCGGGATAGGGCGCACCACCTCGGTCAACCGCTACCAGAGCGGGGTGAGCCCGATGGGCGTCTTCGACCTGTGCGGCAACGTCTGGGAATGGTGCGCCACCGAGTCCCAGCCGGGACGCTACCAACTCAAGGGCAGCGCCTTCACGAGCCCCTTCGAACGCGCCGCGCCCTCCTCGTTCAACGACGCGTCCGGGACCATGCGGGACGACGACACCGGCTTCCGCTGCGTCGCGGCGGTGGAGAGCATGCCGCCCGGGGACTGACGGAACGACAGCGAGCCAAGGATGGATGCGTTTGAGCCGCACTGGGGGGGCAGTCACAACAACAGGGCCGAAATCGGTTGGTGTACCGGGACATATGCTCATGCATCGCTCTCGCATGGGGGCGCGGACGAGGTCTGGGAAAGCGAGCGCCCCGCCTGGCCAGAGCCGACGGGAAGGAAGGCCCAGGTCAGACGCGCAGGACACTAGCGCGGGGCCATGCGGAGGGCGCCGTCCATGCGGATGGTCTCGCCGTTGAGGTAGTCGTGCGCGGCGATCATCACGACCAGGCGGGCGAACTCGGCGGGCTCGGCGAGGCGTTGGGGGAAGGGCACGGAGGCGGCGAGCCCGGCGCGCACCTCGTCGCCGAAGCCCGCCATCATCGGGGTGTCGACGAGGCCCGGCGCGATGGTGACGACGCGGATGCCGTGCTGGGCAAGGTCGCGGGCGGCGGCGAGGGTCATTCCGGCGACTCCCGCCTTGGAGGCGGCGTAGGCGACCTGGCCGACCTGGCCCTCGAAGGCGGCGATCGACGCGGTGTTGACGACCACTCCGCGCTGGCCCCCGGCGTCGGGCTGCTGGCGGGCCATCAGCCCGGCGGCCAGGCGCAGCACGTTGAAGGTGCCCAGCAGGTTCACCTCCAGCGCCCTGCGGAAGAGGCCGAGGTCGTGCGGGCCCTGGCGTCCCAGGATGCGGGCCGAGGGGGCGATCCCGGCGCAGTTGACGGCCAGGCGCAGCGGGGCGCCGTCGGCCCCGGCGGCGGCCAGGGCCCGGCGTACCTGGGTCTCGTCGGTGACGTCGGCGGGCAGCAGGGTGACCCCGTCGGGGGGCTGCTCCGCCGCGGTCACGGCGCGGGGGACGTCCAGGCCGTAGACGGTGCGGCAGCGCCCGGCCAGGGCAGCGGCCGTGGCCGCGCCGAGACCCGACGCGGCGCCGGTGACCAGGGCCGCGCTTCCGGTGATGTCCATGGTGCTCCGTGAGGGGTCGGGTGGGGGGAGGTCGGGGTCACTGTCCGCCCGGCGTTCCGGGCGGGGAGGGGTGCGCGGACCCGTCCGCGAGGGCATCGCGGGCGGCGAGGACGGCGTTGATGGCGCGGGGGAAGCCGCAGTAGACGGCGCTGTGGGTGAGGGCCTCGACGATCTCCTCCCGGGTCAGCCCGGCGCGGAGGGCGGCCGAGACGTGGAGGGGGATCTGCCGGTCGGCGCCGAGCGCGGCCAGAATGCCGAGCGTGACCAACTGCCGGTCTCGGGGGGCGAGTTGGGGGCGGGAGTAGCTGGCGCCGAAGCCATAGGCCACCATCAGGTGGGACAGGCCGGGCGCCACGTCCTCCAGGGCCTGGGTCACCCGGCGGGCGCCGTCGCCATCGAGGCGGCTGATCACCTCCCAGCCGCGTTCCCAGGACACGCAGTCCTCGGAGTGCTCCGGGCCGGGCGTCATGCCGGGTCCTCGGGGGCGACGTCGATCAGGATGCGGCCGAACACCTCGCCGCGGCGGATCTCCTCGAAGGCCGCGGGGAGCCGTTCGAGGGGGTAGCGGGCGCCGATGACGGGGGTCACCTTGCGCGCGCCGACGAGGTCGAGGGCCTGGGCGATCTCCGTGCGGTTGGCGTAGCGCGTGCCGGTGACGGTGAGCTCGCGCAGGATGAGGCCGAGGCCGGGGAGCCTGGCCTCGGCGCCGGGGGCCGCGCCGAGCACCACCAGCGTTCCGCCCGGGGCCAGCGCGTTCAGGGACGCGTCGAGAGTGGCCGCGCTGCCGACGCAGTCGACGACGCCGGTGATCCCGCCGGGGCCGAAACGGCCGGCCGCCGCGGCCCAGGCGTCCGCGTCCAGGACGGCGTCGGCCAGGCCCCGGCGTTCGATCTCGGCGCACTTGGCCGGCCGGGAGTCCACGGCGACGGTGCGCGCGCCGACGGCGTTCAGCACGCCGAGCATGTGCACGCCGAGGCCGCCGCCGGCTCCCACCACCGCCACCCAGGCGCCCGGCGGCGTCCGCAGCCGGGAGTTGACCACGTGCAGGGGGGTGGCGACGGCGTCGGCGACGATGCCCGCGTCGGCCAGGCGCACGCCGTCGGGGACGGCCACCAGGTTGCGCGCGGGCAGGCGGACGGTCTCGGCGAAGCCGCCGTCGATCGCGGAGCCGACGAAGCCGCGGAAGTCCTGGCAGAGGGTCTCGCGGCCGTGGGCGCAGGAGAAGCAGTGGCCGCAGGTGAGGTAGAAGCTGGTGGTGACCCGGTCGCCGGGCCGCCACCGGGTGACCCCGGGCCCGGCCCGGCGGACCCGGCCCGACAGCTCGTGGCCCAGGATGCGCGGGAAGGTGCCGCCGAGGGAGCCGTCCCGGGCCATTTCGAGGGTGAGGCCGGCGCCGCAGGCGGTGACGTCCACGGTCACCTCGCCCGGACCGGGCGTCGGCCGGGCCACGGTTTCCAGTGCGGGGGCGGCGCCGGGGGCGCGCACGACCATGGCGCGCATCCGGCCGGAGTCCGCGCGGGTGCCGGTGCCCTTGTCAGGGCTGTCGGGGGTGCTGTCGTGGGTGGTGCTCATGCGTTCCTCAGCAGTTCGGTGCGCAGGTCGCCCTTCCCGATCACCCAGCCCTCGGTCATCATCCCGTCCTCGTCGAAGCGGAAGATGTCCGACAGCCAGACGCTGAAGGGCGCCCCGGTGGGTTCCACGCCCGCGAACGGGCCTGTGTGCGTGCCGTACAGACGGAAGAGGATCATGACGAGGTCGCCCTGGGCGACGAGGTACTTGATCTCGATCCGCCGGTCGGGGGCCCAGGTGTCGGCCTGCCGGATGACGTCCTCCCCGGCGGGGACGCCGGTGCGGTCGGTGGTGCCGACGTTGACGTACCGGGGCGAGATGATCCCGGGCACGTCCTCGATCCGCTTGTGGTTGAAGACGTCCAGCAGCCAGCGCCGGGTCGTGGCGGTGTTGCGCGCCTCGGCGGCGGCCTGGGCCTGGGGCCGGGTCGGGGGTGAGGACATCGGGGGCGCCTCCATCTTCCGTTGATCGCGAGGGGCAGGGGGTCAGTTGACGCGGCGTTCCCGGCCGGCCCAGTACTGCTCCCGCAACTGCTGCTTGACGTATTTGCCCGCGCCGCTGGTGGGAAAGGGCTCGTCCCGGAACTCCACCGACTTGGGGCACTTGTAGTTGGCGATGTGCGCCCGGCAGTGGGCGATGATCTCCTCGGCGGTGGGGACGCGCGGGCCGCGGACGCGGACGATGGCGTGGACGGCCTCGCCCCACTCGGTGGCCGGGATGCCGATGACCTGGGCCTCGGTGACCTCCGGGTGGAGCATGAGGGCGTTCTCCACCTCGGCGGAGTACACGTTCTCCCCGCCGGTGACGATCATGTCCTTGATGCGGTCGACGACGAAAAGGAAGCCGTCCTCGTCGAGGTAGCCGGCGTCGCCGGTGTGGAGCCAGCCGCCGCGCAGGGTCTCGGCGGTCAGCTCCGGCCGTTGCCAGTAGCCGAGCATCACGTTGTCGCCGCGGCCGACGATCTCGCCGACCTCGCCGGGCGGCAGGAAGGCACCGTCCTCGCCGACGACGGCCACCTCGCAGCCCGTCGCGGGGCGGCCGGCCGACCGGGTCTTCCCGGCCAGGGGGCCGTCGAAGACGTGGTATTCGGGGCGCAGGACGGTCAGCGTCGGGCTGGCCTCGGACTGTCCGTAGAGCTGGAAGAGCCGGGCGGCGGGGAGGACGCCCCGGGCTCGCCTGACGGTGGCCTCGGGCATGGGCGACCCGCCGAACGCCAGGCACGCCACGGTGCTGAGGTCGTGGCGGCCCGTGTCGGGGTGGCTGACCAGCATGTCGATCATGGTGGGGACCATCACGGAGCAGGTGACGCCGTGCTCCTCGATGGCGGCCAGGACCCGGGGGACGTCGAAGCGGCGGCACATGGTCTGGCGTGCCGCGGCCAGCAGCGCCGCGTAGGTGCCCAGGCCGTCGGCCATGTGGAACATGGGGGCGGCGTGCAGGTAGACGCTGCTCTCGCTCCACCCGAGGTCCACCAGGCTCTGAAGGGCGCTGGCCAGGAGGTTGCGGTGGCTGAGGGTGACGCCCTTCGAACGTCCGGTGGTGCCGCCGGTGTAGAAGATGGCGGCCGGGTCGGTGTCGGGCCCCTCGGCCGCCGGCAGGGCGGCGGCCCCGGCCAGGAGCGTTTCGTAGTCGTGCCAGCCGGCGGGCGCGTCCGGGACGTCGATCCCGACCACGTGGGCGAGGCCGGGCAGGCCGCCGCGCAGCTTCTCGGCGAGGTCGCGGAACTCCTGCTCGACGAGGAGGACGCGGCTGCCGGAGTCGCGCAGCCAGTGGTCGGTCTCGGGGGCGGCCAGCCGGGTGTTGACGGGGACGACGATCGCCCCGGCCCAGGGGACGGCGTAGAGAACCTCCAGGTAGCGGTCGGAGTTGTGGCCGAGGACGGCGACCCGGTCGCCGGGCCCGACGCCGAGGCCGCGCAGGGCGCCGGCCAGCCGCCGCACCCGGTGCAGCAGGTCGGACCAGGTCCGCGAGCGGTCCTCGAACTCGGTGGCCACGCTGTGGGGATAGGTGTGGGCGGCGCGCCGCAGGACGGTGTCGATGCGCATCCGGGGCTCCCGTCAGCGACCGAGCTCGGAGCCGCGGAGGATGTCGCCCTCGGCCTGCCAGGACGTGCCGTCGAAGCGCGACACCTGGTAGTCCTGCACCAGGCGGCCGGTCTCGGGGTTGCCCTCCAGACGGATACCGGGCAGCAGGACGTCCAGCTCGGTGGGCGGCAGGTGGTCCCAGGCGTCCAGGATTCCGTCGGGGGTCAGCTCCTCGGCGGACTCGATGGCGGCGACCAGGGCGGCGGCCAGGCCGTAGCCGTTGGCGGTGATGATGTCGTCGGCCTCGGCCCCGTCGCCGTGCTCGGCGATGACGGCGCGGTACTCCTCCAGCGCCGGGTCGTCCTCCCACTGCGGATCGGCCGGGTCCCTCAGCCACAGGGGCGCGTAGACGCCCTCCGCCGCCGCCCCGGCCGGTTCCAGGAAGGCGGAGATGGAGCTGGACCCGGAGTAGAGGAAGGTGGGTATGCCCAGCTCGACCTGGTCGGCGTAGTCGAGCATGGCGATCTCGGCCGCGCCGGTGACCAGCGTGGCCAGTCCGCCGGGTTCGGCGCCGCGGACGGCGTTCACCTGGGAGGAGACGACGGTGTCGGTCGGCTCGTAGGTCTGCTCCCGCACGACCTCGTAGCCGGAGGCTTCCGCCTGCGCCTCGATGCCGCGCACGTAGTCCTCGCCCGCGTCGTTGTTGATGGCGATGGTGGCGACCTCGTCGACGTCGAGTTCCTCGCTCATGAACGCGCCGGCCGTCCGGCCCTCCAGTTCCAGATCGGGCCACCAGCCGCGGGTGTAGTGGTAGTTCTCCACGTCGCTGAGCGCGGACAGGCCGCCGAAGGCGAACTGGGGAACGCCGGCCTGTTCGAGGTAGTCCCGGGCGACGACGGGGGCGCCGCCGAAGGTCACCACCAGGAGGGCGTTCTCCCGCTGGACGAGGCTGCGGACGTTGCCCGCGGCGCGGGAGGGGTCGTAGGCGTCGTCCATGGCCTCCAGCCGGAGCCGATGACCGCGGACCCCGCCGTCCTCGTTGACCTGCTCCAGGTAGGCGCGGAAGCCGTCGGCCAGGGCGCCGTAGGAGGCCAGGGGGCCCGTGAGCGGGAAGGTGCCGCCGATGACCAGCTCGGCGCCCTCCTCCAGCTCGTCGGAGGAGGACGGGGTGGAGGCGGGGTTGCCGCCGCAGGCGGCGAGGGCGACGGTCACGGCGAGGCCGGTGGTCAGGGCGGTGGCGGTACGTCTGCGCCGCGGGGACGCGAGGTGTCGGCTCATGATGCTTCCTCGGTGTTGGGGCCTTCGGCCGGAGAGGTGGGAGAGGCGTGGGGGGACGGGGAGGGTGGCCGCACGGGGCCGGGGGCGGTCGTCCGCCGCCCGCGGCCGGAGCGGCCCGTCCACCACGAGAGGAGACGGCCGGGCAGCCCGGCCAGTCCGGAGGGCAGGAAGTAGACGGCGGCCAGCAGCGCCAGGGCGTAGGTGATCTGCGGTGCCTGGCCGCCGAGTCCGGCGGTGACGTCGGGGACGAAGACGAAGAAGAGTGCGCCGACGACGGCGCCGGCGCCCGAGTGCAGCCCGCCGACCACCGCCCCGGTGAGCAGCGTGATCGACAGGGTCACGGTGAACGTGTCGGGCGTGACCGTGCCCACGACCGTCAGGTAGAGGGCGCCGCCCGCCCCGGCCAGGAAGGAACTGATCGCGAAGGCCACGATCTTGGTCTGGGCGACGGGGATGCCGCAGGCCGCCGCCATCGCGTCGCTGGCCTTGACCGCGGCGAAACGGCGACCCGGAGCGGACCGGCCGAGAGCCACGGCGCCGGCCATCACCGCCGTCAGGCCCAGGGCCGCCACCAGGTAGGTGGACTGCGCCGCGGTGAGTCCCCCGAGCAGCAGGTCGGGCGGACGCGGCGTGATGCCCAGGGGCCCGCCGGTCAGGTCCTTGAACCGCTTCAGGACGGGCGGCAGCGCGATCGCCAGGGACAGCGTGACCAGGGCCAGGTACAGCCCCCGGATGCGCAGGGCCGGCACCCCGAGCAGCGCGCCCAGCACGGCGCAGGCCAGCGCCGCGGCCGGGACGGCGGCCAGGTAGGACCAGGACTGGTGGTGGACCAGGATCGCGGTCAGGTAGGCGCCGATTCCCATCAGCGCGCCGTGGCCGACGGAGATCAGGCCCGCCCGCCCGGTCAGCAGGTGGAGACCCACCAGCACGACGGCGACGGCGGCCACTCTGCCGAACTGGAAGAGGCGGTAGTCCCCGGCCGCCAGGGGCGCCAGGAGCAGCACGGCGACGGCGAGGGCGGGCGCGGCCCTGGTGAGCAGGGCGTTGCGCAGGGCGGGGCGGCGGGCGGGGGCCCCGGCGAGCGTGGCCGTGGGGAGCGTGGTCATCAGACGCGCACCTTCCTTCTGCGGGCGAAGATCCCGTCGGGCGCGATCAGCAGCGCGAGCACGATGACGGTCAGCGGCACGAGCAGGCGCAGGTCGTTCCCGACGAAGCCGACGTATTCGCCGGCCATCGAGGTCGCGCAGCCCACCAGCAGGCCGCCGGCCAGCGCACCGGCCTGGCTGTGGAAGCCGCCCAGGGCCGCGGCGGCGAAGGCCAGCAGCAGCGTGGAGCTGTTGATGTCGGGCGACAGCCCGGTGACCGGGGCGCTGATGGCGCCGGTGACCGCGCCGACCGCGGCGGCGATGCCCCAGCCGAGCGCCAGGGTCAACGACAGGCTGACTCCGCACAGTTCGCTGCTGCGGGCGTGCGCCGCGGCGGCGCGCATCTGCAGGCCGATCGTCGTCCAGCGGAAGAGCGCGGTGGTCACGCCCACGACAACCAGCAGCACGGCGGCCTGGACGATGACCTGGCCGGTGATCACGACCTCGCCCACCCGGGCCGTTCCCTGGCTCGGGCCGGCGAGGCTCTTGGGGAGGTAGCCCCAGATCGTGCCGATCACCGAGTCGGCCAGCAGGAAGAGCCCCACGGTGACGATGAGGATGGGCAGTTCCTCCCGCCCCAGGATCGGGCGGATGAAGGCGGCCTGGATCAGCATGCCCAGGGCGAACGACAGCACGACGCTCATCAGCAGGGCGGGCCAGAAGCCGGCCCCCCAGGCCGTGAACTGCCAGGCCAGGTAGGCCGCGACGGTGGCGAGCTGTCCCTGCGAGAAGTTGACGATGCCCGAGCCCTGGAAGACGACGGCCAGTGCGAGGGCGAGCCCGCCGATGGTCAGCCCGATGGACAGGCCGTCGGTCAGCGTCTGGAGGAAGGTGGTCATGGCGCGTCCTTCGGGGGTGCGGTCGCCGCCCGGCCGCCGAGGTAGGCGTCCGCGATCTCGGTGGAGGCCCGGATCTCCGCGGCCGGGCCGCGGGCGCGAACCGTGCCGCCGGACAGCACGACCGCCGTGTCGGCGATGGCGAGGCTGGCGACGGCGTTCTGCTCGGCGATCAGGACGGTGATCTCGCCGGCCGCGGTGAGGTCCTTGAGCGTGGCGAAGATGGACCGCACGATCACCGGGGCCAGGCCCTGGCTGGGCTCGTCGAGGATCAGCAGGTGCGGCCTGCTCATCAGCGCGCGGCCGATGGCCAGCATCTGCTGCTGGCCGCCGGAGAGCAGGTGGGCGGGGCGCCTGAGCATCCCGCGCAGGTCGGGGAAGAGGCCCAGGACCCGTTCGCGCTGGTCGGCCACCCGGCGGCCACGTCCCGCGACGGCGCCGACCCGGAGGTTGTCCTCGACCGTCAGGCCGGGGATGGTGCCGCGGTCGGAGCTGACGGTGGCGATGCCGAGCCGGGCGACCCGGTGGGTCGGCAGGCCGCCGATCTCCGCGCCCCGGAAGGTCACCGACCCGGCGGAGCGCACGGCGGAGGTGATGGCCTTGATGGTGGTCGACTTGCCGGCCCCGTTGGGCCCGAGCAGGGCCGCGATCCGGCCCTCCTCGACCGTGAAGCCGACACCCTCCAGCGCCCGCACCGGCCCGTACCAGGCGTCGACCGACCGCAGTTCGAGGGCGGCGGTCACGACCACTCACCTCCCAGGTACGCCTCCACCACGGCGGCGTCGGCGCGGATCTCCCGGGGGGTGCCCTCGGCCAGCACCCGGCCCCGGTCCAGGACCAGGACGCGATCGGCCCAGGTGCTGATCAGGTCCATGTTGTGCTCGATGATCACGATGGTGCCGCCGGTGGCGGACACCGTCTCGACGACGGCGGCCATCATGGAATCGGCCTCCGCCTGGCCGAGGCCGGCCGCGGGCTCGTCGAGGATGAGCACCGAGGGCCCGCGCAGCAGGGCCCGCGCGATCTCCACGAGGCGGCGGTCGCGGTGGGTCAGGGTGTCGACGGGCGCTCCCGGCGGGGCCTCGATCCCGAGCGCGTCCAGCAGTTCGCGGACGCGCGCGGCGTCGCGGGCCGCGGCTCGGGGGGCGCCGACGCGGATGTTGTCCAGGACGCCGAGGTCGGGGCACAGGATGGGGGTCTGGAACGACCGGGCGAGACCCGCCGCAGCGCGGCGGTCGGGCCGCAGGCCGGAGATCGCCACGTCGCCGAGGCGGATGACGCCGGTGCCGGCCTCCAGGCCGCAGACCAGGTTGACCAACGTGGTCTTCCCGGCGCCGTTCGGGCCGATGACCGCCTGGGTCACGCCCCGGGGCACCGAGAACGTCACGTCGTCGACGGCCGTCACGCCGTCGAAGGTCACGGTCGCGCGCTCGACGCTGAGCGCGCTCGTTCTGTCCATTTCACGTCACCTCGTTCACGGCGAACCACTGCGGCACCTCGCCGCTGCCATTGGGGAGCCGGTAGCTCTTGCTCCTGCCGTACGCGCGCAGCGTTTCCGGGGAGTGCTCACGGCCGTGGCCGGAGTGCCGGTTGCCGCCGAACGGCGTTCCCAGCACGGACCGGTTGTAGTTGTTGACGAAGACGATTCCGGCGTCCAGCCGCCGGGCGACGGCCCAGGCCGCCGCGGTGTCCCGGTCGTAGACGCCGGCCACGAGGGCGAACGGAGTGCCGTTGGCGATGGCCACGGCCTCCTCGGCGGTGGCGAAGGGCGTGACCGTGGCGACGGGCCCGAAGATCTCCTCCTGCCCGGCCCGGGAGCCGGGGTCCACGCGGGTCAGCAGCGTCGGCCGCACCCAGAAGCCGTCGGCGTAGCGGTCGGGCAGGTGGAGGGGGGCCTCGGCCGCCACCTCGGCTCCCTCGGCCACGGCCGTCTCCAGATGGCCGAGCACGCTCGTCTGCTGCTGCCTGCTGACCAGCGGCCCGACGTGCGTGCGCGCCTCCAGGGGCGGCCCGACGACGAGGCGGCGGACCGCGGCGGACAGCCGTGCGACGAACTCGTCGTGCAGGCTCTCGTGGACGAGCAGGCGGGAGGCCGCGGTGCATGCCTCGCCCTGGTTGAACCAGGCGCCCTCCACCGCTCCGCGCACGGCGGCGCCCAGGTCGGCGCCCGCAAGCACCACGAGCGCGTTCTTTCCGCCGAGCTCCATCAGGGTGGGCGTCAGCCGCCGCGCCGCCAGGGCGGAGACCGCGCGGCCGGCGGGCACCGAGCCGGTGAAGCTGATCTTGCCCACCTTCTCGTGGGTGACCAGGGCCTCGCCGACGGTCGCTCCCCCGCAGACCGCCTGGACCAGGCCGTCGGGGAGTTCGAGGGAGATCAGCTCCACGAGCCGGATCACCGCGGAGGGCGCCTGCTCCGGGGGCTTGAGGACCACGGCGTTGCCGGCGGCGAGCGCGGGGGCGCACTTGGCCGCCAGGTGGATGGGGGGCCAGTTGAACGGCAGGATTCCGGCGACCACGCCGTAGGGGTCGAGTTCGGTCACCGAGGTGAGCGGGCCGTCGAAGCGGACCTGACCGGGAGGGTGGGCCAGCAGCCCGGCGTAGTACTCGAAGGAGGCGACGCACAACTCCAGGTCGAACTGCCGCGCCTGAGTGAGCGGCTTGCCGACCTCCACCGCCTCCAGGGCGGCGATCTCGTCGGCGTGCGCGCGGACGCGGTCGGCGATCCGCCGCAGCACGGCGGCTCGCCGGGCGGCCGTGGTGTGCCGCCAGTGTTCCTGCCACGCCTGGTGCGCCCGGCCGACGGCCGCGTCCACGCTGTGCTCGTCGGCGACATGGAACTCCCGTGCGACCTCCCCGGTCGCCGGGTCGAACACGCTGCGGGTGCCGCGCTCCCGGCCCGCCGTGGCGGCGGTCCTGCCCAGCAGGTCGAAGTCCATCAGCCTGCCCTCCTTGATTCCGGTGCGGGGACGGTGAGCGGGCCCGCGATCGAGGCGAAGACGTCGACGGCCCGGGTGAGGGGCCCGCGGAACGGCGCGTCGGAGCCGAGCACGATGCGGGCCCCGGGGAGCGCGGCGCGCGCCCAGCGCAGGGCGTGGGGGTCGAAGCAGGCGCTGTCGAGAACGGTCCGGGTGGTCAGGTAGTGGCGCAGTCCGTGCCTGGCCTGGCCCCTGGCCTGGTCCTCCAGCCGGGTGAGCAGGGCGGGCAGGGCCCCGCCGAGATGCGGGAGGACGAGGGTCAGCCCGGGGAGGGCGTCGAGGGTGCCGGAGTGGACCAGCCGGGCCAGCGCCAGCGTGGTCGCGGTGGGCGCGGAGACGGCCCCGGCGAGCGACCAGGGCTCGGCCAGCGGGGTGAGCGGCTCGACGCCCGGGTGGAGGAAAAGGGGCAGCCCCCGGGCCTGGAGCTCGGCGAGGACGGGCCGGAACTCCGGGTCGTCCGGCTGGGTTCCCGACGGGCGGAGGTGCACCGTCACCGCGGGGCAGTCCGGCAGCCCGTCCAGGATCTCGGCGCAGGCCGCCGGGTGAGCGAGGGGCAGCAGCGGCACCGGGAGCAGCCGGCCGGGGTGCTCGGCGGCGGCCTCGGCGAGCACGTCGTTCAGCTCGCGGGCCCGGACCGCCGCGGTCCGGGCGTCGTCGGCCACCACCCCGGGCGGCGGGAGGCTGACCCAGGAGACGTCGACGCCGGCCGCATCCATGCCGGCCACGAGGGCGTCCGCGTCGTGCTCTGCGAACGGCAGCAGCCAGGGCAGATGGGCCCGCACGGCCGGGTGGTCCGGCCGGTCCCGCAGATGGCGGAGGTAGGGCGGAGGGACCAGATGCGCATGTACGTCGGTGCGCTCGGTCACGTGAGCGAGGAGCATGGCCCGAAAGTAGCTATAGGCTATAGACTTGTAAAGTGGTGTGGACGAGGAAACGGAATGACCGCCTCGCACCGAACATCGGTCACCGACCGGGAGGGGACTCGCGACGTGGGGAAGTCACTGCGCCGGGCGAGCGTCGTCGATCAGCTGCTGGACGAGCTGCGACGGAGCATCATCACGGGGGCCCTGCGCCCCGGCCAGGAGCTGGCCGCGACCAGGCTCGCCGAGGAGTTCGACGTCAGCCACATCCCGGTCCGCGAGGCGCTGCGCTCGCTGGCCAACGAGGGCCTGGTGACGCTGCATTCGCAGCGCAAGGCGCGGGTGGCCGGCATCGACGTCGCCGACGTGGAGAACGTGTACCGGCTGCGCATCCTCATCGAGGGCGACCTCATCGAACGGGCCGCGTCCCGCTACACGGACACGCACCTGGCCGCCTTCCGCGAACTGTACGAGCGGATGGGCTCGACCAGCAGCGACGAGGACCTGCGCACCCACGACGCGTTCCACCGAGCCATGATCGAGCCCGCCGCGTCGGTCTGGGACAACCGCATCCTCGACGTGCTGTGGAACGCCTCGGAGCGCCACCTGCGGATCCTCTTCGCCGCCTTCGAGCCGGGCGACGCCCAGTACGAGCACGACCAGTTGCTGGGGCGCGCGCTCGACCGGGACGGGCCCGGCCTGCGGGAAGCGCTCACCACGCACCTGGAACGCGGCCTGCGCCTGCTGAGCGAGCGCGCCCGCGCCTACGCCCCCGCGCCCGACGGCACCCCGTCGGCCGGCACGCCCTAGAGCCCCGGCGGTACCCGCCCGCGCCGGCCCCACGCCGCGCGGGACGGGCCGCCCGCCACAGAGCCCGCCACAGAGCCCACGACCGAGCCACGACCGAGGAGAGCCGGATCATGCCCAGAGTCGCCGTCGTCGCCGCCAGACGCACCCCCGTCGCCAAGGGCGGTCGCGCCTATGCGGCCGTTCACCCCGTCGATCTGCTCGCCGGCGTCCTCGCCGACCTCGTCGGGAGCCTCGCCCCGGTCCCGGCCGAGGACATCGGTGAGGTGCTCGTCGGGTGCACCCACCAGGGCGCCGAGCAAGCCGTCAACACCGGCCGCAACGCCTGGCTGGCCGCGGGCCTCCCGCTCACCACGCCCGCCACCACACTCGACGCCCAGTGCGGCTCCTCGCAGCAGGCCGCCAACCTCGCACACGCGCTGGTGGCCTCCGGGCAGCGGGACCTGGTCCTCGCGGCCGGCGTGGAATCCCTCACCCGGGTCCCGATGTTCTCGACCTGGCAGGACAGGAATCCCTACTCCCCGGCCCTGCTCGAACGCTTCGACATGCCGCACCAGGGCGTCGCCGCGGAGCGGATGGCCCGCAAGTACGGGGTCACCCGCGCCGACGCGGACGCCTGGGGCTACGAGAGCCACACCCGTGCCGCGCGGGCCTGGGCGTCCGGCGCGTTCGCCGCCGAGACCAGCCTCGTCACCGGCCGGGGGACGGCCCTGCTCGACCGCGACGAGGGCATACGCGCCGACACCACGCCCGAGGCGCTCGCCCGCCTGAAGCCGGTCTACGACCCCGCCGGGGTGACCACGGCGGGGAACGCGAGCCAGATCTCCGACGGCGCCTCGGCCGTCGTTCTCGCGTCCGCCACCGCCTGCGACCGGTACGGCCTCAGCCCGCTGGCCTGGATCGAGGACACCGTCACGGTCGGCGTCGATCCCGAGATCATGCTGGAGGGCCCGATCGTGGCGACCGAACGGCTGCTGGAGCGCAACGGCAGGCGGATCGAGGACATCGCGCACATCGAGCTGCACGAGGCGTTCGCCGTGCCCGTCTGCGCCTGGCTCTCCGTGCACCGGGCGGACCCGGCCCGCGTCAATCCGGACGGCGGCGCGATCGGCATCGGGCACCCCTTCGGCGCGTCCGGAACGCGACAGCTCGCCCACCTCGCGCACGCCCTGCACGCGTCCGGGCCCGGTACCTGGGGCCTCCAGGCGATGTGCGCGGGCGGCGGCATCGGCACCGGCACCCTGCTGCGCTCCCCGGACTGACGGTCACCCCCGCCCGTCCGGGGCGCCGTTCACGGCAGGAGCTGCTCGGCCCAGATGACCTTGCCGCTGTCGGTGAAGCGCGCGCCCCACTGGTGGGCGACGGCCGCCACGAGTTGCAGCCCCCGTCCGGTCTCGTCCAGCAGCGCCGGGTGCCGGATGCGGGGGCTGCTCTCGCTGCCGTCGGCCAGCTCGCAGGTGACGGTGGCGGCGCGCAGCAGCCGCAGCCGCAGCGCGTCGCCGCGGAGGGGCGCCGCGTAGCGAATGGCGTTGCCGACCAGCTCGCTGACGATGAGTTCCGTCCCGGTGACCAGCTCCTCCGCTCCCCAGGCCGTGAGCTGCTCGCGCACGCGGTCCCGCGCCTGCCCCGCGGCCTCCGGCTCGTACGGCAGGCGCCACTCGGCGACCGTCCCCGGCGCGAGGCGGCGGGGCAGCACGGCCATCACGGCGGCGGCCGAGGCGAGCCGGGAGGGTTCGACGGGCAGGGCCGCGGCGACGTCCGCGGCCAGGCCCTCCAGCCGGGCCATCTCCTCGTCCCCGCCGGCCCCCTCGTCCCCATCGGCCGGCGGGGGTCCCGCGTGGAAGGACGCCACCGCGGCGCCCACCGCCTCCAGCCGCGTCCAGTCCGCCGTGAGCACGTCGCCCGGCGCCGTGTGCAGCAGCAGCGGAACGCCCGCCGCCAGCTCGAACTCCGAACGCTCGTACGCCGGTTGTTCGGCACCCAGCGGCGGGCCGACGGCGACCGGCAGGATCTCGAAGGCACCGTCGCGGGCGAGGGCGGGCGGCTGGTGACCGGCGCTCGCGACCGAGCAGGTCCCGCTGCTCGGGTCGTACACGGCGTACAGGCAGGTGATGACCGCGCCCTCGCCGAGGTCACCGGCGAACGCCCCCACCGCGTCGTGCAGGTGGAGCAGCATCTCGTCGGGCTGGTAGTCGAGGGCGGTCAGGGTCGTCACCGCGGTCCGCAGCCGCCCCATGATGATGGCCTCGTCCAGCCCGCCGCCCGCCCGCGCGGCCCCGACGACCAGAGCCGCCCGCTCGGCCGGGAGGCGCATCACGTCACACAGGTGGCCACCGGCGTCCGCGCCGCCGTTCTCCCCCCGGTGCCGGGCGACGGCGGTCAGGGCGGGCAGCGGGCGCAGCACGCGGGGCAACAGGGCGGCCTGGAGCCGCTCGGCGCGCAGGTGCTCGTCGTCGTACAGCCTGGCCCGCTCCAGCGCCTGGGCGACCAGGCCGCTGAACGTGCCGAGCAGACTGCGCTGCTCGGCGTCGAAGGAGTGCGGCCTGGGCCACGACACCGCGCAGGTCCCCACCCTCCGCCCGGCCGCGAACAGGGGCAGGATCGCCCAGGCCCCCTTCTCGCTGATGCGGACCAGTTCCTCGCGCTGCGGCCACAGCTTCAGGAACTGGGCCGGATTCTCGGCGAACTGCGGGTGGTCGAGGAGCAGGATGTCGGACGGCCCGCCGGTCTCGTCCTGGCGCTTCAGCCGGGCGACGAACTCGTCGGAGTAGCCGACCACCCCCACCAGCCGCCACTGGTCGTCGGCCACGCTGTAGACGACCTCGCCCGTGGCCTCGAAGGGCGGCAGCACGTGCTCGGCGACCGCCGTGAGGACGTCCGTGGTGGTGACCGCCCGCGCCAGGGCGTCGGTCAGCTCCTCCATGTACCGCGCCCGCCGGTCCGCCCGGCGCTCTCCGCTCAAGGCCCCGGCGTCCTCCGCCATACCGCACCTCCTCGGACCGCCGGACTCCCAGCGTTGGCGAGGAGCGGCTGCATCACCAGCGGAAGGCGGCTGTCCGGGGAACGCCCCCGGCGGGCGCTTGTGCCGTGGTAGGCCGTGTGGGACTCGAACCCACAACCAAAGGATTAAAAGTCCTCTGCTCTGCCAATTGAGCTAACGGCCCGCAGGAGCAGCATAGCCGCCGCGCCGGGCCGGCCCCCGGGACATTGAGTGTCGCGGATGAGGCCGGGCCGGCGCGTGCTCGCGGGTGTTAGCTGTCGCGCTTCCAGCGGGGCTTGCCCGTGGAGGGGCGGCGGTCGTAGGAGGTGGAGCGGGGGCGGTCGTCCCGGTCCCGGTCGCGGCGGAAGCCGCCGCCGGAGGACGAGGTGGAAGAGGAGCCGCCCGGGCGGTGCCCGCCGCGGTCGTCGCGGTCCCGGCGGAAGCCGCCGCCGGAGGAGGAGGGCCCGCGGCGGAAGCCCTCGCCGCCGCCCCGCTCGTCCCGGTCCCGCCGCTGGTACGGCCGCCGGTCGCGGTCGCGGTCCCCGTCGCGGAAGCCGCCCCGCCGGTCGTCGCGGTCCCCGTCACGGAAGCCGCCCCGACGGTCGTCGGTCCGCGCCGCCTTCTCCGCGCGCCGCGCCTCGCGGATCGCCTCGCGCTCCGCGGCCCGCTCCGCCTCGGCCACGGCCCGCTGCCGCGCCTCGGCGGCCGCCGCCACGGCCTCGGCCGGGTCGTCGCCGCGCTCGCGCGCCGCGCGCACGGTCAGGCGTTCGGCCTCCTCCAGCAGCTCGGCGGCCCGCGCCCGGGCCCCCTCCAGCTCCCGGGCCAGGCGCGCGACCTCCAGCTCGGCGTGCCGTACGCCGCCCATCGCCGCCTCGGCCTGGACCTCGGTCAGCGAGCGCGCGCCGACGATCTCGGCCACGTCCTGGTCGAACAGGTCGCCCCGCCCGCCGATGGTGTGCCGCGCGGCGTGCACGCCCGCGTCCTCCATCAGCCGGAAGATCGTCCGCCGCTGGTGCGGCAGCGCGAGGGAGACGACGGTCCCGGACCGGCCGGCGCGCGCGGTGCGGCCGGAGCGGTGCAGGTAGTCCTTGTGGTCGGCGGCCGGGTCGACGTTGAGGACCAGGTCCACGTCGTCCACGTGGATGCCGCGGGCGGCGACGTCGGTGGCGACGAGAACGCTGGCCCGGCCGTCCTTGAAGTCGGAGAGCGTGCGGGTGCGCGCGCCCTGGGTCATGCCGCCGTGCAGCGCGTCCGCCCGGACCCCGGCCTCGCGCAGCTGCCCGGCCACGCGGTCGGCGCCGAGCTGGGTGCGGACGAAGACGATGGTGCGGCCCTCGCGGGCCGCGATGGCGGCGGTCAGCGGCGCCTTGTCGCGCGGCTTGACGATCATCACGTGGTGGCTCATGGTGCTCACCGCGCCCTGGGCGGCGTCCACCTCGTGGCTGACCGGCTCGACCAGGTACCGCTTGACCAGGGTGTCGATCTCGTTCTCCAGCGTGGCGGAGAAGAGCATCCGCTGGCCGCCCGGCGGCACCAGGTCCAGCAGCTCGGTGACCTCGGGCAGGAAGCCGAGGTCGGCCATCTGGTCGGCCTCGTCCAGCACGGCGATCTCGACGTCGTCCAGCGCGCAGGAGCCGCGGCCGATGAGGTCGCGCAGGCGGCCGGGGGTGGCGACGAGGATGTCGACGCCGCGCTCCAGGGCGTAGATCTGGTTGCCCATGGAGGTGCCGCCGCAGACGACCTTCAGGCGCAGGCCGAGCAGGTCGCCGTAGGGCTCCAGCGCGTCGGAGACCTGCATGGCCAGCTCGCGGGTCGGGGTGAGGATGATGGCGCGCGGGCGCTTGGCGGCGGTCCGGCCGCCGGAGAGGCGGGCGAGGACCGGCAGGCCGAAGCTCAGCGTCTTGCCGGAGCCGGTGCGCCCGCGGCCGAGGACGTCCCGGCCGGCCAGCGCGTCGGGGATGGTCGCGGCCTGGATGGGGAACGGGGTGGTGACGCCGTTCTCCGCCAGCTTGCGCACGACGGGCTGCGGCAGGCCGAGGTCGGCGAAGGTGATGGTGGGCTCGTCGTCCAGGGGGAGGAGAGCCTCAGGGGTGGTGACGGACATGCGAAGTGAGAACCTTCCGGAGTTCGGTCGTCGGCACGCGCCTTGGCTCCGTAGGTGCTCTGGACCGCCTGGATGCGGTCAGCCACGGCTAGATGAGGAACGCGCCACGCGGCGCGCTGCTTCGGGGCGCCGGGCAAGTGGGATCAAACGATCTACAAGCATACGCACGCCAGGGCCGCGCGCGCAAACGGATCAGTGCGAGCCCCCCTCCCCCGGCGGCTGCGAGGACGGCTCGGGCGTCGGCTCGGGGCTCGGCGGCGGGTCGCTGGGCTGCGGCGGCGCGGGCGGCTCCTCGGGGTCGGGCCGGGGGTCCTCGGGGGCGGCCGAGG